>CAVBPJ010000015.1:39976-43773 GCA_963597265.1 Evtepia sp.
GAAAAAATGGATGCCTGAGATTGATGTGAGATTAATGCCAGATATGGTTACATATTTACAGGATTATCATTTCCCTGATTTGAATAAAAAGTGCAATAAAGAAGGCATAATTTGCTGCATGAGAAGAGATGTAGAGAAAGTTGTTGAAAAGGATATGCTGAATAGAGTTATATCAGCATTAAGCAAAAAGTTAGAAACTGATATAGTAGATTATACTGATACTGTTCTGGATGATCGTGGAATAAGAGAACAGGAACGTATACAGGTTGTGACAGATAAACTTAACGAATTTGCAAGTCATCAGTGTGTTATAACTGACAGATTACATGGTATGGTTCTTGCAGCAATTACTGATACACCATGTATAGCATTGGGATGCAATAACTACAAAATACAAGGTGTATATGAGTGGATTAAAAATAATAAATTTATATATTTCCTTGATGATGTGAAAAAAATAGATGATGCAGTAGACATGGTAATTAAACATACAGGTGAATCTTATAGTAATATTATGACTCAGGAAGGGTTTGCAGAATTAAAAAAATTAATTAAACAGGATATATGTTAAAAATGTGAATAAACTGTGAATACATCTTGAACAATTTGTGCAAATATGGTAACATGGGCGCGTGTTTTGGATTTGTTATATAAGAAATGCACAAAATTTATAAAAGGAGAAGATGTATTATGCAAAAAATTAGAAAAGTTTTTGCAAAAGTGGTTGCTGGATTATTAATAGCAAGTAATCTTGCAATAGCAGCACCAAGTATGACTTATGCAGCATCGGCGACAAGTTTTACTACATTTGGGGGCTGGAATGAGATGATGTATGCTACAATCAGGGGCGTAAAAGATGCCGATGTAACAGCAGTATCATATTCAGGTCCAGTAAGCGGTTCTCTTACAGGAGATGATTTTGAATATCTTGTCAGAGATACAAGCGAAGGTGTAAGAGTTGATGTTATGGGGTTAAAGCCAGGTACATATACTCTTACAGTAACAACAAAGTCCGGTACATATACTCAATCAGGTATTGAGGTTAATGAACAGGACAGATCAGGATATGCACATTATAATTATACAGATGGGGTTGGTGCATATAATGATGACGGAACATTAAAGGATAATGCAATTGTTCTTTATGTAACAGAAGAAAATAAGAATACTGTAACATTATCTTATGATGGAATAACAGTTTCAGGTATTGGCAACATACTTAATTCGGCAGGAGCTAAGCCAAGAACAGATGTGAAGAATCCGGATAAGATATTAAGTACAGTGATTAATACAAATCAGGAGATTATTAAGAAACTTGCAGAAAATAATATACCATTAGTTGTAAGGATTGTTGGTAAAGTAAGTAACATTACTGATATAACGAATCCGGGAAGTGAGCAGACAATTGAGGGCCTTACAGCATATGATTCATATGATTATGGTGGTACTGTAGGTGATAGTGGAAGCCTTGCAAGAATGAAGTCTGGTAAGGATATTACAATTGAAGGTGTTGGTGATGATGCTAATGTGGACGGATGGGGATTCCACTTTATATGTGAATCAGGTGCACCTGAACTTGGAAAGAGCTTTGAAGTCAGAAACATAGCATTTACTAATGTACCAGAAGATTCTGTTGGTATGGAAGGCATTCAGACCGGTAATGAGATTACAGCAAGTGTTGAGAGATGCTGGATTCATAACAATAATTTCAAGGGTGCTAATTTCTCACTTGCAGCTGAGTCAGACAAGAAGGAAGGCGATGGTTCAGTAGACTTTAAGAGAGGTCAGTATCTTACAGTAAGCTACAACTATTTTGAAGGAGCTCATAAGACTAATCTGGTTGGCTCTTCAGATTCAAGTTTACAGTTCCATCTTACATATCACCATAATTTCTGGTATATGTGTAAAGCACGAGGTCCATTAACAAGACAGGCTAATGTTCATATGTATAACAATCTTATTATGGGACAGACAGACTATGCTATGAATACAAGAGCTGATGCTTATATATTTGCTGAGAGTAATTTATTCTATGCTGCAAAGAATCCTATGAGAGTTGATGGAGGTGCTATTAAGAGCTATAACAATGGATTTTCTAGTGTAATAGGTTCTAATGGCGGTACAGTAGTAACTGATAAGAGCACAAAGGTAGACTCTAATTGCAAATATGCTAATTTTGATACTAACCCGGATATTTCATATATTCCATCAGGTGATTATCAGTTACAGGAAGATTTAACAGAGGTAAGAAAAGTAATATATGCATACACAGGTGTTATGAAAGCTAATACTGTTACACCGGAAGATGTAACTATGTCTATGTTATCAGTTGTGCCAGATGGAGTAGAGACAGTTAATATTGAGTCTCTTCCATACACAACTCTTCCAGGTAATTCAGGAAAACTTCAGAATACTGTATATGCATTTACAGTTGGTGGAGCATCTGATGTAGAGATTGCATATAATTCAGAGGATTTGACAGCTACAGGTGTTCTTGTTAATGAAGCAGGTGTTCCGGTACTTATTGGAAGCGGAGTTGTAAGAAATCTGCCAGCTGGAACATATATGGTACAGCCATATAATATTCAGGCTGGAAAACAGATACCATTTACAGAGTGGACTTTTAAGTCTATAACATTAACTAATTTTAGTGTTACAGCAACTGATCCTAATGCACATTATCATCACTATGTATCAGAAGTAACAAAAGAAGCTACATGTACTGAAGAGGGAGTAATCACTTATACATGTACAGCCGATAATGGAACATGTGATAGAAAGACATATACAGAAGTAATTCCTAAGACAGACCATACATATGGAGCATGGGTGGTTATAACGGAAGCTACAGATACTGAAACAGGACTTAAGAAACATACATGTACTGTATGTGGACATGATGAAACAGCTATTATTCCGATAAATGGCAGTGAACCGGATGTGCCAGTAGTTGAAGGTGATTATGTCCAGAATTTTACTAATTCAGGTATGACAAGCAGTTTCTATACAATAACAGGTAGTACATCAGACAGTAAGGGTTCGGTAACATATAATGGACTTACACTTACAAAGTGTCTTAAGATGGAAAGCAAGACTAATATTACATTTACAGCACCATCTGCTGGAAAGCTTACACTTGTATTTGGTGGAACAACAGCAGCTTCAGGTAAGACAGTTAAGATTAATGGAGAAGCAGCAACAGTAGGTACAGACGGTATAGTAACTGTAGATGTTGCAGCAGGTAGTGTGGCAGTGACAAAGGGTGATTCAATCAACCTTTTCTATATGTTATATACACCAAATGCAACAATAGATACATCAAAGAAAGGCTTCTTAAAGGATACAGATGGAGTATGGCGCTATTATGCGAATGGTAAAATCGATACAACATATACAAGACTTGCAAGAAACGAGTGGGGCTGGTTCTATGTAAATTGTGGAGTCCTTGATAGAACATATACAGGCCTTGCAGATAATGACTGGGGTACATGGTATGTAAAGGATGGTATGCTAGACAGAAGTTACACAGGTCTTGTAAAGAATGGAACAGACTGGGTATATGTAAAGGATGGTCTTCGTGATACAACATATACAGGTTTAGCAAAGAACGAGTGGGGTTGGTTCTATGTAAAAGATGGAGTATATGATTCAACATATACAGGTCTTGCAAAGAACGACTGGGGCTGGTTCTATGTAAAGGACGGAGCATTGGATAGAACATACACAGGATTAGCATCTAATCAGTGGGGAACATGGTATATCCAGAACGGCTTCCTTGACAGAGACTTTAGCGGTAA
>CAVBPJ010000016.1:0-42510 GCA_963597265.1 Evtepia sp.
ATGTAAGAATTATTAATAAATAGTGTATACAAACAATATTTTAGTTTATCAGATAATAAAGGTATTTACAATAATAATGTACATAACTTATAATACTTTAAGAAATTTTAATAGAAAAGGATATTAGAGATGAGTTTACTTACAGTAACCGGACTTACACACGGATTTGGCGACAGAGCGATATTTAACAATGTGTCTTTCCAGCTTAACAGGCTTGATAAGATTGGATTAGTGGGAGCCAACGGCGAAGGTAAATCCACATTTATGAATATAATAACAGGCAAGCTTATGCCTGACGAGGGAAAGGTTGAGTGGGCTAAGAATGTCAGAGTCGGCTATCTCGACCAGCATGCTGTGCTTGAGAAGGGCATGACTATCCAGTCAGTGCTTGCATCTGCATTTGACTTTCTGTATGACATGGAGAATCAGATGAATGAGATATATGCAGGGCTTGGCGATGCATCGCCAGAGGAGATGGATAAGCTGATGGCGGAAGCTGGAACTATTCAGGACCTTCTTACAATGCATGATTTCTATATGATAGATGCGAAGGTTGAGGAAGTTGCGAGAGCTTTAGGACTTACTGAACTTGGACTTGATAAGGATGTAACTGAGCTTTCAGGCGGACAGAGAACTAAGGTACTGCTTGGGAAGCTGCTTCTTGAGAAGCCGGATATTCTGCTTCTGGATGAGCCTACTAACTATCTTGATAAGGAGCATATTGAGTGGCTTAAAAGATATCTTCAGGATTATGAGAACGCATTTATACTGATATCTCATGATATCCCATTCCTTAACAGCGTTATAAATGTTATATATCATATGGACAATCAGGAACTGAACCGTTATACGGGCGATTATGATAATTTCCAGAAGGTGTATGCGGTGAAGAAGGCGCAGCTTGAGGCGGCTTACAATAAGCAGCAGCAGGAGATTGCGGAGCTTAAGGATTTCGTTGCAAGAAATAAGGCACGAGTTGCCACAAGAAATATGGCGATGTCGAGACAGAAGAAGCTTGATAATATGGATATTATTGAGCTGGCAGCAGAGAAGCCAAAGCCAGAGTTTAATTTCAAGGTTGCGAGAACACCGGGAAGATACATTTTCCAGACACACGACCTTGTTATCGGTTATGATGAGCCGCTTTCAAGCCCTCTTAACTTGGAGATGGAGCGTGGTCAGAAGATTGTGCTTACTGGTGCTAACGGTATCGGTAAATCTACATTATTAAAGAGCATATTAGGACTTATCAAGCCTTTGTCAGGTGATGTTGAGCAGGGAGATTATCTTGAGATAGGATACTTCGAGCAGGAGACTCCGGCAGGAATTGAAACTACATGTCTTGAGGAGATATGGCAGGAATTTCCGGGATATACTCAGTATGAGGTTCGTTCAGCCCTTGCCAAATGTGGTCTTACAACCAAGCATATTGAGAGCAAGGTTAAGGTTCTCTCCGGTGGAGAGCAGGCGAAGGTGCGTCTGTGCAAGCTGATTAACCGCGAGAGTAACATTCTTGTACTCGATGAGCCTACTAACCACCTTGATGTAGATGCCAAGGACAAATTAAAAAGAGCCCTTATGGCATATAAGGGCAGTATACTTATGGTTTGCCACGAGCCAGAGTTCTACGATGGTCTTGCGACTGATGTGTGGGACTGCGGAAAGTGGACAACACGTATTTAATTGTATGATATGCGGCTGCCGCAATTAATCATTAAAGTACTCAGGGAACATTTTCCTGATTGCATCAATATTTTCAGAATATCTGCTCATATGTCTCTGTGATATATGGGCAGCTTTTTCTTTATCTTTGTTCTCAATGGCGGATACAAGTTCGCCGTGGTCCTTTAATATATGTGATGTTTTCTTGCATCTGAAACTTAAGATTGTAGTTCTGTCAAAATGTGGTGCCATGCTTTCTACAAGGTTGTACCATACTGTTTTGCCACACATTTTATACAGACTTCCGTGAAATTCTTTATCAAGTCTGAAAATCTTTTCTTCATCACCGCGTTTGATATACATTTCCCATAAAGCTACATTTTCATATAAGGAATCGAGCTGGCTTTTTGTCAGTATATCGCAGGCTTCAACAGCAAGCTGTGCTTCAAGTACGCAGCGCAGGTCACGGAGCTGTTCTACAATATCTGTATTGACATATGATACAAATGCACCAATCTTAGGCTTTATCTCTATAAGTTTTGACTGGGCAAGCTCTAATTCTGCCTCACGAAGAGGATTGTTGCTGACATGCATAAGTGAGCATAGCTCAGGTGCTTCAAGCTTCTGACCTGGTATCAGGTTGGTGTGGACAATGTTGTAAACAAGCTGTCTGAGTACATAATCTTTGGCAGCTTCGCCTTCTGATTTTTCTGTAATATTTAACATAAATACCCCCAAAATGTTAATGATATATATTTTATATCATATTTTTGTAAAATTGTCTATTTTTTAACACTTGACATTTTATTAACAGATATATATTATACACCATGAAATATATAACACATAGAGTAATATAAAAGATACGGAGGTTAATGATGAGTGGCACAGAAACTAAGAACAAAAAGATAACTCTCATTCACAAACTGGCATACGGAAGTGGTAATATGCTGGGAAGCGGAGCTTTGGCAATAAGCGGGGCATGGCTTTTATATTTTTATACGACATTTTGTAATATGTCGGTTGTTAAGGCAACGCTTATATTTTCAATTGCAACATATCTCGATGTAATTCTTAATCCTTTGATGGGATTTATTACAGACAGCTTCTACAGAACTAAGCTGGGAAGAAAATTTGGACGAAGAAGATTCTTTATCCTTACAGGAATTCCTCTTATGCTTCTTTATCCTATGCTCTGGGTAAAGAATATGAATTTCTTCTATTATCTTACAACTTATATTCTTTTTGAATTTGTGTATACAAGTATTATGATTCCTTATGATACACTTGCTGTTGAGATGACTTCTGATTTTAATCAGAGAACTTATCTTACAGGATTCAAGGCAATGTTTGGAAAGCTGGCTAACTTCTTAGGGGCAGCTATACCAGGATTCTTCATCGGAATATTTGGTAAGGATTCACCATTGCCATTCTTCTATACAGGTGTTACATACTGCGTAATCATGATTATTTCGCTTACATTCCTTTACTTCAATTCATGGGAGAGACCTTATGAAGATGTAGCAGAGGAGAACATTCCTAACTTCTTTGAGGGAATTAAGAAGCTTTTCGTTGATATAACATCAACATTAAGAATTAAGACTTTCAGACAGCATCTTGGTATGTATCTGTTTGGATTCGGTGCAGAGTGGCTTTTCACAGCATGCTTTACATATTATATAGTATTCTGTCTGAACCAGCCTTCAACACTTGTTTCAGAGCTTAACAGCTTGAGCAGTATTTTACAGCTTATATCAACAGCTGTATTCATCGGTATTGTAGCCAAGAAGGGATTTGCAAAACCATTTATCGCAGCACTTTCAGTTGTAATCGGAGCAATCCTCTGCTTCTTTGGAATATTTGTATTCCATGTTGCACACATTACAGTACTTGTATTCGGTGTAATGGTTATATTCGGTCTTGGAACAGGTGGTGTTTACTACATTCCTTGGACAGCGTATACATTTATGGCTGATGTTGATGAGGTTGTAACTAACAGAAGAAGAGAGGGCGTATATGCCGGAGCTATGACAATGGCTGGAAAGCTTATGAGAGCAAGCGTTGTCTTTATCTTAGGTCAGGTTCTTGCTGCATTTGGCTTTGTCTCAGGCGCATCAACACAGCCACAGAGTGCAGTCAATGCGATAGCAGGTGTACTTCTTGTCGGCGTTGGCGGACTTGCAGTAATTGGTATTATCTTCTCATGCAGAATGAAGTTAAACCACAAGACTCATAAGATTGTCATTGACGAGCTTGACAGAGTCCATGCCGGCGGCAGAAAAGAGGATGTTTCTGAGGAAACAAGAAATGTAATTGAGAAATTAACAGGTATTTCTTATGACAAATGTTTTGGTAACAATAACATTGGTTATAAGGAATGAGGAAAATAGATAGCAAATAAATGCGGACAGTGACATTTCATAAGATTTGTCACTGTCCGTTTTTTAATACATTTATAACATCATCAGATATAATCAGAAACATAAGGAATTCTATGGAACAGTATGTCGTCCAGATGCTCAATAGCTTCATCTGATGCCTGTATCTTGTCCATTATATGAAGCTTTTCAGCAGTCTTGTAGCCAAGCATTAAAGTAGTTAATGTGCCGATTGACATAGATACTTCATAATCTGGCTGCTGTTCGGTTTCAATACATTTGCCATTATCAAAGAGGTATGTAAAGTAACCGTTGTTCCATGCAAGAAGGTCGTCTTCAATGTAGAAGCGTATGCATACAGAAGGCTCGTCCGGGTCGCAGGCGTATTTGGCAAAGAACTGTCTGATATCAATAATTCGTCCCATTGTGTATGGGCGGATTGTTTCTTTAATGTCGCTGTCATCCAGTTCAAATGCGATTGGTTCACTGTAGTAATTGTTTCCACGGACTTCATCAATCATTGAATCGTGGGCATGTATGAATTCCCACAAGCCAAGCTGCGCCTCGCGGTTAAGATATATCATTTCTTTCACATGCATAACATCAGAACTTATCATGTAAACCATATATCCGTAAGGAACATCGTCCTTAGAATAATAGATGGCAACAGAGGTGTCGTCCTCATCCCAGCGCCAGTATTCTTCCCATGCAAGGTTGTTTCTATATAGACAGCCATGTGTCTTTTCAGCGAACTTGGTGTGAAGCTCTTTAAATTCTTTGTCGTCCCATGAAACTCTTCTGACATAACCAGGTTCATTAAGCTTTCTTGGAATCTGTGTATCCTTGACAGTATAAGTCATTTTGTTGGAGATAATTTCCCAGCCAAGACCACGGTATAATGGAATTGAATATGGGTACAGCAAAGCAAATGATTTGTGAGCATCTCTCATTCGTATGAGGCTCTGAATCATAAGTCTTTTCATAATTCCATGTCCTGTGTATTCAGGATATGTACATACGCTTGTAACGAAGCCTACGCTGTATTTAACACCATAGATATTCATATCGAGCGGGTACACCGCAAACTGTGCAATCAGATCATCACCATTGAAGCAGCCAAGTACATCAGCTCTTTGAAGAACCGGGAATTTGGACTGGGTAATCTCATCATCTTTCCAGCCTGTCTCAGCAAGCTCCTGTTCAGTTACCTGAAAGGCATATCTTAAGAGTGCATTGTATTCTTCAGCGTCATCTATAGTAAGAGGACGCAGTGTATAGTTGTTTTCATCATTTCTGCTCATTGCGTTTGTTCCTTTTCTGTGTGCGCTTTTTTCGTACATAATATAGCACTGAGGGAGGTTGTGGTCAAATGTGAGCCAACATTATACTTAAGAAAATATTTATATATACAATATTGAATATGATATAAAATAATGATAATATACATATACAATTATTTAAGAAGATTTTAAAACGAATTGACACCGTATATGATACCACATATAATATAGATAGGAGGTATTTGTAATGTCCAAATGGGATAAATTATTAATGAGAATATCTAATTTATCAAAAGATATTCGATTTGATGAATTAAGAAAAGTAATGGAAAGCTATGGTTATAAAATGAGTATGCCGAGGAGTGGAAGTAGTCATTATACATTTAGGAAACCCGGCTGTAAGCCAATTACAATACCCAAACATGAGCCAATTAAGAAAGTATATGTAGAGATGGTAAAAGAGATTGTTGAAAGTGAGGCAATGAATAATGAAAACGCTTAACGATTATATGGCAATGAATTATCGGATGGAAATTGTAGAAGACAGAGAAGAAGGTGGGTATGTTGTATCCTTTCCTGAGCTTCCAGGATGTCTTACATGTGGTGAAACTATTGAGTCAGCAGTAGCAAATGCTATTGATGCAAAAAAGGCATGGTTAGAGGCAGCTTTGGAAGAAGGAATAGAGATACATGAACCGGATAGTTTAGACGAATATTCAGGGCAGTTTAAACTTAGAATACCTCGAAGTCTGCATCGTTCTCTTGTAGAACATTCTAAGAAAGAAGGAATAAGTATGAATCAATATTGTGTATATCTTCTTTCTAGAAGTGATGCATTATATTCTAAGTAGAAGGAGGCACACATGGCAATTAAATCAGAAGCAAAGCTTACCACATTTGAGGCGATAAGCATGATTGTGGGGAACAGTATTGGAACGGGAATAATAGCAGTTCCGTATCTTGCAACGAAGAATAGTATGATTGATGTTATCTGGATGGTAGGAGCAGCCTACATTATTAATGTGATTCTGCATCTTATTATCGCTGAACTTTCTTATAATAACGGCGGCGTACAGCTTGTAAAAAGCTTTGAAGGAGAGCTGTTCCACGGAGTTATGAAGAAAGTATTCAGCTGGATTGTTTTCGTAGTGTATGGACTTGCGATTATGATAGGAGTAAGCGGCAATATTAATGGTGGAGCACAGATATTTGTGAACTGGTTCGGACTTCCACTATGGGCAGCACAGATAATATATTATGTGATTGCTGGAATCGTTGTATTCATGGGAATGAAGGCAGTAGGAATTGCACAGAAATATGCAGTAATTCTTCTTATGGGAATAGTTGCAGTTATGACAGTTGGAACATTTACACATCCAGTTAATGGTTTCTATACAGCACCTTTCCACTGGAATAATCTGCTTGCACTGTACAGCATGGTTGTATTTGCGACATCGGCAAATCAGGCGGTTATTCAGGTAGTTAAAGGACTTGACGGCAATCCGGGCAAGATAAGAAAATCAATATTCATAGGATTTGGCTTGTCATCAGCGTTCGTACTTGTTGTGACATTGACAGTTCTTCTTGGAACTAAGGGAACAATAGATAAGGAACTTGCTTATATGCAGCTTGGAGAGAGCATAGGAAAATGGGCAGTCATTCTAGCAGGTATCTTTTCACTCTTTGCACTACTTACAACATTCTGGAGCAACACACTTGCTTTAAGAGATGTGGTACATGAGCAGGTAGGAATCGGCAACCGTGTAAGCTGGCTTATAGCGACAGTTCCATGTATATTATTTGCAATATTTGGAGTAAGCAGCTTTATAATACTTACAAGAATCATGAGCGGCGTTGTTGTACTGGTGAGCATAATGCTTGTCCTTACATATGGCAAATCAAGACGGAAAGCGGGCGCAAGTCCTATATGTGGAGTAATAGGAACGCTGCCGTTCCAGATTCTTATGGTAATATCGACAATAGTTTCAGCTATCGGCGCATTAATTCCACTCAGCTAAATGTATCACTGACATTAGCTTTGGTGTCAGAAAGAGAGGTGTGACAGTATGTTTAATTCACAGAATTTAAAGCAGACGGATAAAGAAACATTTACATATACAATAGATAAGGATAAAGACTTTAAGATATTGCAGCTTACAGATCTTCATCTTGGATTTGGTTTCATATCAAGAAAAAAGGATAAGCTGGCGCTAAATGCGGTGAGAAAGATTATTCATAAGGCGAAGCCTGATATGATAGTGCTTACGGGGGATTCTATATTTCCATTCTTGCCGAAGGCAGGAACACTTAATAACAGAATGCAGGCACATAAGCTGATGAAATTCATGGACAGCTTTGCAATTCCATATACGCTTGTATTCGGTAATCACGATTGCGAGATGGGTTCGACATGTAATAAGGAAGAACTTGCAGAGATTTATAAGACTGGAAAATACTGCATATTTACGGAAGGCAGGAAAGAACTTACAGGTGTTGGCAACTTCTTTATTAACCTTGCCGATTCAGATGGCAAGGTTTTATTGCCGCTTGTTATGCTTGATTCTAATATGTATGGTGAGGGCGGCTGGTTTTTCAGCGGATTTGACCGGATACATGATGACCAGGTGGACTGGTGTATGAATAAGCTTACTAATCTGAAAAAATGTAATCCTGATATTAAAGCAATGGCATTCTTTCATATGCCTCCTGCGGAATTTAAGGAAGCATACCGCAAGATGAAACTTGGTGATAAGAGCGTAATATATCAGCATGGCAGTATTGCCGAGAAGAATGAGTATTTTGGAATATCGAAATTCAAAGGCACATTTTTTAATAAAGCAGTCGAGAATGGCATTATTAAATGGATGTTCTGCGGACATGATCATCTGAATACATTGTCACTTATATACCAGGGAATCCAGATGACGTATGGAATGTCGATAGATTATCTTGGATATAAAGACATAGATCAGAGTTATATCCAGAGGGGCGGTACGCTGATTACAAGAAAATCTGATGGGGAAATACTGGTGGGAATGGTACCACTTGGAGCAGTAGTGTCTACAAGAATAAGCGGTAAGAAAGCCGAAGAATAAGCCAAATAAGGCACAAAAAAAGGCCTACCCAAGGAAGAGGGTAAGCCCTGCAATGATTTGAGCAAAAATCATTTACTTGTCTAATATAACATACAGTTATAAGCAAAACAAGGGACAATTTGATATTATTAGAACTTTACAACTTTACTAAAAAGGTCACAACCCCAGTGTTTATCAGCTATTGCGTTTATTAAGCTGTGGTGCTATTATACTTGTGCTTTTTGAAGTACAATTTCATATATAAAGGAAATGAAAGATAATGCTTAATAATAAGAAGAAAACAATGGATATGACACATGGTTCATTGTGGAACAAAATCCTTATATTTGCACTGCCGCTGGCGGCGAGCAGTATATTACAGCAATTGTTTAATTCAGTAGATACAGCGGTTGTTGGAAGATTTGCAAGCAGTCAGGCACTTGCTGCAGTTGGAAGCAACAGTTCGCTTATATCGCTGATGATTAATCTGTTTATAGGAATATCATTAGGTTCTAATGTAGTTATTGCACACTACATTGGACAGAAATCAGAGAAGAATATTCAGGCAGCAGTACATACAGCTATAGTCGTTGCAATACTAAGTGGAATATTTGTAATGATACTTGGACAGTTTATAGCAAAACCGGTGCTTCTTCTGATGGGAACACCTGAGGATGTAATCGACCTTGCGGTACTTTACCTCAGGATATATCTGATTGGAATGCCATTTATCATGCTGTACGACTTTGGTTCGTCAATCCTTAGAAGTACAGGTGACAGCAAAAGACCACTATACAGCCTGATAGTTGCCGGAATAGTCAATACTGCGCTTAATCTGGTGCTTGTAATAGTATTCAGGCTTGGAGTTTCGGGAGTTGCGATTGCAACAGTTATTTCAAATGTGGTGAGTTCGTCTATTGTAATGGTTATCCTGATGCATGAATCAGAGCCGATAAGACTTGATATAAGAAAACTTACAATTGTGCCAAGAGAATTAAAGAAGATACTTACGATAGGAGTGCCTGCCGGATTACAGGGAATGGTGTTCTCAATAGCCAATGTATGTATACAGAGTACTATTAACAGCTTTGGTTCAGCAGCAATTGCAGGTTCGGCTGCAGCATTAAACTACGAGTTTTTCTCGTACTTTATGGTAAGTGCATTTGCACAGGCGACGGTAACATTTACAAGCCAGAACTTCGGCGCAGGAGATTATGCCAGATGCCGGAAGATATATCATATATCAATGGCATTTGCACTGCTTTCATGCGGACTGTTATCAGCAATATTCGTGCTTGGAAAAGACATGTTCCTAGGCTTTTATTCTACAGACCCGGATGTATTGTATTATGCAGAACAGAGGCTGATAATTGCGACAACACTTGAACTGCTTACTGCCGTGTATGAGATAAGCGCAGGTGCAATGAGAGGTCTGGGACATTCGTTGCTGCCAGCAATTATAACGGTTGTTGGTTCATGTGTATTAAGACTTATATGGATATCAACAGTGTGTAAAGTATTCCATGAATTCTGGGTGCTTATCATAATATATCCAATCTCATGGATAGTGACAGGAATAATAATGGTTATTGCATATCACATAATAAAACGTAAAGTTGTGCGAGAAGCAAGATAAATAAAAATGCTATAAAGACGGATGATTAAATCAGTCTTTATAGCATTTTTATTATAAGGGGCGAAGCCCTTAGATATTAGAATTAAGAGCAACGTAATCTTCGTTCATATCAATAACGATATTCTTGCCACTGTTAATCATAAACAGTTTGACGTAGTTGGTAACAAATGCATATCCAACAGAAGTTATAAAGCTATAGTCATTATCAAAACCCTGCTCGTTAGCTGCATACTGCTTATGGTTAGTTATGAGATAATCTAACATTCTGTCAGCAGATACACCACGTCCGTTATTAGATATCAGAGGTTTGTTGATATCATTCTTAGCTTCTCTTATATAATTCATGAACTTAATTTCATATAACACATGCTCAGACATTGGCTCCGGATACCATGAGTTATGTGGAAATGTAAAGTAATCCTCTATGTAATGCAGAGCATATCCTAAAGATAAGAAGGATAAACAGTTCATTCTGCCATGTCTTTCAAGACGACGAAGTCTTCTGGCAACTTTATCATATGAAGAATCCCATGTATGACCTTTGATGTAAGTATGCAGAAGAATATCCGGCATAATACTTCCAAGCCTTAAGGCAAGGTCATGTCTTTTCTTAAGATCAGGGGTAAGTCTCTTGGTTACGGTTACATGTCCGTATTTGTTCATTAATTTTCCTTTCAAAAATGCTTTATATCCGCGTTAATAATCGGGATATAAATAGTCCTTTAGTCCTATAAGAAAGTATCATCTTTCAATACATTTGTCTAGCACATTATTGAAAAGAATACATGAAATTTATGTAAATTTATTTTGGTGTTCAAGTAAATACAAATCTTACGCGCACTTTACAATCGGCAGATATCAGATTTTACAAGGCATATATATTATTGTTCCATTGTAAGAATATTATAGACAGAGGAGTGATATATATGCCATCAACATATGCGCATTACAGATTAGGACAGGAAGTACTGGATAACCTGTCAGGTGGAATTAAGAGTACGATTCTCAATCATAAACAACTTTACGATATTGGTCTTCATGGACCAGATATATTGTTTTACTATAAACCGTTATTTTCATGTGACGTCAACAAGCAGGGTTATGATATGCATGCCAGAAGCGGCAGACAGTTTTTTGAAAATGCGGCTGAGGTATTAAAGAGACTGGAAGGCAGGGATAAAGAGGCGGCGCTTGCTTATGTATATGGGTTCTGTTGTCACTTCGCACTTGATGTGAGCTGTCACAGATATATAGATGAGAAGATTGAGGCTGATGGTGTAAGTCATACTGAGATTGAAGTTGAATTTGACAGAAGTCTTATGGAAAAAGATGGTTACAACCCTGTAACACACATTTTAACTGACCATATTAAACCGTCTTATGAAAATGCAGATATTATATGCAGATTTTATGACAACCTGTCATCAGAACAGGTTAAGAAAGCTATGGAAAGTATGATTTCTTATAACAGGCTGTTAATCGCACCTTCAAGATTAAAGAGAATGTTAATATACGGACTTCTTGGCATTACAGGCAATTATAAAGAAATGCACGGACTTATAGTTAATTACAAGGCTAATCCGTTATGTGAGGACAGCACACAGAAGCTGTATAACCTCTATGACAGCGCTGTAAGACTTGCCACAATTCTTATTGGCGAGTTCAGGGACAGCGCGGCAGGACATACAGAGTTTAATAAGATGTATGATTATACATTTGGTTCAAAGCTGGAGAGTCAGGAAAACAGTGGGAAAGAATTGATGTGTGAAGGAAGAGAGGCAGTGTAATTATGAAGGGAAAACTTACAGGAAAAGAAAGAAGATGGATATTATATGATGTTGGTAATTCGGCATTCACACTGCTTATATCAACAATTATGCCAATATACTTTAATTATCTTGCTGGAAATGCAGGACTTTCATCAGTTGATTATCTTGCATACTGGGGATATGCGGCTTCTGTATGTACAATAATAGTTGCAATTCTTGGACCGGTATGTGGTACACTCGCAGATACCAAAGGTTTTAAGAAACCGGTATTTCTTACATCCATACTGATAGGAACAATAAGCTGTGCTGTTCTTGGTGCAATGGTCCAGTGGCTGGCATTCCTTATAGTGTTCGTTATTGCAAAGGTTGGATTTTCTTCAAGTCTTGTTTTCTACGATTCAATGCTTGTAGATGTTACAGATGAGAAACGCATGGATTATGTATCTACCCAGGGGTACGCATGGGGATATATTGGAAGCTGTATACCATTTGCAGCATGTCTTGTCCTTGTATTATGTGCAGATAAGATAGGAATCAGCATGGAACTTGCTATGGGAATCTCATTTGTAATCGTTGCTTTATGGTGGCTTGGAATGTCAATACCACTTATTAAACAGTATGAGCAGAAGCATTATGTTGAGAAACAGCCACATGCAGTAAGACAGAGCTTTGTGCGACTTGGAAGCACATTTAAGAATATCAGAAAAGAGAAACATGTATTCATGTTCCTTCTTGCATTCTTCTTCTATATAGATGGGGTGTATACAATTATTGATATGGCGACGGCTTATGGTTCAGCGCTGGGACTTGACAGTACAGGTCTGCTTCTTGCACTGCTTGTTACACAGATAGTTGCATTCCCATGTGCCATATTATTCGGACACCTTTCGTATAAGGTAAGTACAGAAAAGCTTATAACAGTCTGTATATGTGCATATCTTGGAATTGCCATATTTGCGATATTCTTAAGAACACAGCTTCAGTTCTGGATTCTTGCGGTTCTTGTAGGAATGTTTCAGGGCGGAATACAGGCATTGTCAAGGTCATATTTTACCAAGATTATACCTGAGGAGCGTTCAGGGGAGTATTTCGGACTTATGGATATCTGTGGAAAGGGTGCTTCATTTGTAGGAACTACTATTGTAAGCGTGATATCGCAGATAACAGGTAATATTAATATCGGTGTAGGAATGATTGCGATTCTGTTCTGCATCGGAACAGTAATATTCTTTAAGTCAGTATCAATGGCTAAGAAGCAGAAAGCTGCTGTTAAAGAAAATGTTAAGAACGAAGGCATGGCAGGCGTGGAGATGACAGCTATCTGATAAGAATTAATAATATAAATACAAAGACATCCGGAAACACATTCAGGTTTCCGGGTGTCTTTTTTAGTACTATGAGATGTAAATGTTGCACAAAAATCATCTGTTAAAATAAGTATATATATACATTGTGCAATACAAAATGTGATGATATACTATAGGAAACCGAAATTAACAAACTGGTTTCCAATGGACGGATTATAGAGACATGATAAATAATTGATTAATACGGGGGTGATGTGTTGGAGCTAAAGGAACGCATAATTATGGCGGCTATAGATGCATTTAACGAAAAAGGACTGAAGTTTACGATGAGTGATATTGCATCGAGGCTGTCAATCAGCAAGAAAACGATATATACAGTCTTTGAGACAAAGGACGGGATGCTTCTTGAGATGGTTGATTACCTGTTTGACGGAATTAAGGAAAGCGAAAGGGCAATTATAGAGAACAATAAACTTTCATTAGCAGAAAAGATAAGCAGTATCCTTTCAGTTTTACCGGAAAGCTACCAGAGTATAGATTTGAGACAGTTATATCAGTTGAAGGATAAGTATCCTGATATATATGCGAAGGTTGAAGAGAGACTGGAAAACGGCTGGGAGACAACGCTTGAGCTTATGAATGAAGGAATAGAACAGGGAATAATAAGACCTGTTAATCTTTCAATATTCAAGATGATGATGGAAGCATCACTGGAGCAGTTTTTCCAGAGAGACATACTTGTAAGGTGCAACATGACATACGCACAGGGGCTTAACGAGGTGGTATCAATATTATTGAAAGGAATAGAGGAGGTATGACAATGGAGGATAAGTCAAAATGTATATATGGCAATGTCATAGACAGAAAGGCATACAGGAAAGCTATTAATTCCAAGAAAAGATATGCGAAAAAATTCGGGGATGACGGCAGACATGAATATAAGACTTACATAGAGAAGAATGAATATCTTGGCGATGACCTTGGAATATATAACATTATAGTAGGAGATAAACAGAAGGAATCCTTATATGACTTTGATACGGAAAAAGGAATAATCGTAGGCAATATAAGAATGGGCTTCGGACATTACAGAATATCTATGGCAATAGCATCAGCTGCAAATGCTTTGGGCTACACACCATATTGGATGGATCTTAATTCATATCCTGATACAACATGTACCAAAGTAATAAGTGCACAGAATGACCTGTATTCATTGGGTTCAAGACTTTCACAGAAAAGCAGGCTGTTTAATAAGCTGGTGTGGGAGCCGGTGAATTACGAGGGTTTCAGAAAGTTAAGCTACAATGCTTCTGACCAGAAAAATGCAGAGCTTATGGCACCTGTTTTTAAGAAGATTCCAAAAGATATTCCTGTTGTAGCAACACATGTATGGCCGGCGCAGGCAGCAGTCCATGCAGGAATGAAATATGTTGTCAATGCAATCCCGGATAACTGGCCGATGGCATTACATTTGTCAGAAGGAAGCACACATACAGTGCAGACACATTTTGCATATCAGGGATACAGGATATTAAATGGCATGAATAAGGATAAGGTGCTTAATCCTATGCCGGCAGATTCGCTTGTGTATACAGGACATTATATAGATCATGAGTTGGTATCTAATATAGAAAAGGATTGTGAGGCAAGAAAGGCACGAAAAGATGCAGGCGCACCTATGAGATTCCTTCTTACTATAGGTGGAGCAGGAGCCCAGCGTGAAATCTTTGTACAGATTATTAAATTCCTTATGCCATATGTCAGAAAAGGAAAGGCGGCAATATATGTTAATGTCGGTGATTACAGGAATGTATGGGATGAAATTGTAAATGAAATTCCTAAGTTAAAGAGTATTGCAAAAGAACATTTTAACGAATGGGAAAAGACCAAAGCATTTGCAATGGACGCACTGGATGGAGAGGTAAAGGGAGTACATGCTTTTTATCATGAGAATATATTTGAAGCAGTATACTGCACTAATCTTTTAATGAGAAGCGCGGATGTATTAATGACAAAGCCTAGTGAGCTTGCTTTCTATCCTGTGCCAAAGCTCTTTATTAAAAGAGTCGGCGGCCATGAAAGATGGGGTGCAATCCACTCAGCACACATTGGAGATGGAACACTTGAATGCCGTGATATCGGTCACACATTACAGATGGTAAAAATGTTTATGGAGGATGAAACATTTTTAAAGGATATGTGCGACAACATTGAAGCCAATAAAAAAGCCGGTGTGTACGATGGTGCTTATGAAGCGGTAAAACTGGCATTTGCAAAGAGAGAGGCAGAATAATAAATGTATTGAAGGAGGTATGTTTATGGGGTTATCAAAAAAGGAAACGATTTCATATGGTATAGGTGCAGTAGGAAAGGACATGGTATACATGTTCTCTGCAAGCTATATTCTTTATTATTATCAGGATATTCTTGGTGTGAGTGCTATTGCTATGGGAATGATTCTTCTTGCAGCGAGAGTATTTGATGCATTTAATGATCCGATTATGGGAGTAATAGTTGCAAAGACAAGAACCCGCTGGGGAAAGTTCCGTCCGTGGCTTTTTATTGGAACTTTGCTTAATGCGATTGTACTGTTTCTTATGTTTTCAGCACCACCAGCATTAGATGGCGGCGGACTTGTCGCATATGCTGCAATTACCTACATTTTATGGGGCGTTACATACACAATGATGGATATTCCATACTGGTCAATGATACCGGCATTTACCAAAGCCGGCAAAGAGAGAGAGAATCTTTCAACTCTTGCAAGATCATGTGCAGGAGCTGGTTCAGCCATAATAACAATTATTACAATGAAATGTGTTGTTGCACTTGGCGGAGGCAATGAGCAGACGGGATTTAAGTATTTTGCACTTATAATCGCAGTAATGTTCTTTGTATTCACATTACTGATGTGTATCAACATTAAAGAGAAATCTACAGTGGACGTTGAAGCACCATCTGTAGGTCAGATGTTTAAGGCACTTATAGAAAATGATCAGGCAGTTGCAGTTGTTGTGACTATTGTTCTTATTAATACAGCTGTCTATATAACATCTAATCTTGTTATATACTTCTTCAAATATGATTTCGGAGGAGCAGACTGGTACAACGGATATACTCTGTTTAATACATTTGGCGGTGCTGTACAGATATTGTCAATGATGATTCTGTTTCCGCTGTTAAGAAAGTTCATGAGTGCAATCCGTATATTTTATGTGAGCTTTGCAATGGCATTTACAGGATATCTTGTGCTGCTTGCACTGTTATTTACATCAATGTCTAATGTATTTATTCTCTTCATTCCTGCATTTTTCATATTTGCAGCAAATGGCATGCTTCTGGTTCTCACAACTATATTTCTTGCAAATACAGTTGACTATGGAGAAAAGAAGAATAACCGCAGGGATGAGAGTGTGATATTCTCAATGCAGACATTTGTAGTTAAGCTTGCGTCAGGAATTGCGGCACTTGTAGTATCAATCTGTCTTGCAATGTCGCATCTTAGTCAGGATACAACAGGCGACGCAGTTGCGGCAGCAGGCGGTTCGGTAATTATATTAAGACTTACAATGACAGTGCTTCCGATAGCAGGACTGCTTGCGGCTGTGCTGTTCTTCCACAAAAAATATAAGCTTGGATAGTCAGGAGCAGGGCGTATGATAAAACAGAATGGTAATGTTTATGAGCTTCATACAGATAATACATCATATATATTCATGGTTACGGAAAGCGGACATCTGGAACATATATATTATGGTGCCAGAGTGCATGCGGATGTAGATGCAATCTGCGAGAAACACACATTTATACCGGGCAATACCAATGTATACTCAGCAGAATATAATTCTGTGGCATTGGAAGATGTTGCACTTGAGATGTCATCATATGGAAAAGGTGATATAAGAGAGCCATTCATTGTTGTAAAACATGAAGATGGCAGCACTACATCAGACTTTATATTTAAGGATGCCATCATACATAATGGAAAGACACCGATGGATACACTGCCGTCATCATATGATGATTCACAGGCAGATGAGCTGGTTATTAAGCTTAAAGACAGGTCATATGGTGAGGAACTTGAATTATATTATTACGTCTTTGAAAAATGTGATGTTATAGCAAGAAGGGCGGTTCTGTACAATGAAGGAACAGACTCTCTGTGCGTTAAAAGACTTATGAGCATGCAGCTTGATATGGATAATGATGACTATATTATGTCAACATTTAACGGCGCATGGATTAATGAAATGAACAGACATGACTGTAAAGTAACAGGCGGAAAGCATGTTAATTCTTCGTATGCAGGAACATCATCAAGCAGAGCCAATCCATTTATCATGCTTGGAAAAGAGCATACGACACAGGATACTGGTGTGTGCTTTGGCTTTAATCTTATATACAGCGGTAATCATTATGAGGCTGTTTGTGCAGATGAATATGGCAGACTCCGTATAGTAACCGGTATTAATCCTCAGAATTTTGAATACAGGCTGGAAGCAGGAGAAAAGCTGGAAGTTCCTGAGGCTGTTTTTACATATTCGGTTAATGGATATAACGGCATGAGCCAGAATATGCATGAATTTGTAAGAAATCATATTGTGCGTGGCGCATGGAAAGATAAGGAACGTCCGGTTCTTCTTAACAGCTGGGAAACAGCGTATTTTAACATTAATCAGTCAAAGCTTTTAAGGCTTGCAAAGGAAGCAGCGGGAGCGGGAATAGAGCTTTTTGTTGTTGATGATGGCTGGTTTAAGGGACGAAAGAATGATACCAGTGGCTTAGGTGACTGGACGGCAGATACGAAGAAATTCCCTGGTGGAATAGCTGGTATGGCAGGTAAAATCAGACAGCTTGGAATGAAATTCGGCATATGGGTTGAACCAGAGATGGTGAATACAGACAGTGACCTTTACAGGGCGCATCCTGACTGGGCTATTGGTATTCCAGACAGACCACATTCAGAAGGGCGTAATCAGAGAATATTAGACTTGAGCAATCCTGAAGTAACTGACTATATTATTGAAGCAATGACAAATGTGTTTGCATCCGCAGATATATCTTATGTAAAGTGGGATATGAACAGAATATTCAGTGATTATTACTCAGGATATCTGGCTGCGGACAGGCAGGGAGAACTTGCGCACAGATATGTGTGCGGTTTGTACAAATGTATGGCTGAACTTACAAAGCGTTTTCCAGACATTTTGTTTGAGGGCTGCAGTGCCGGTGGTAACAGATTTGATTTAGGAATATTATGTTATTTTCCACAGATATGGGGAAGTGATAACACAGATGCGTCAGTACGGGCGCGAATACAGAACAATTACAGTTACGCATACCCTTTGGAGACTGTATCTGCACATGTTTCGGACTGCCCTAATCATCAGACGTTAAGAACAGTGTCGCTTGATACACGATATGCTGTTGCCGCATTTGGCTCGTTAGGCTATGAATGTAATCTCTGTGATATGAACCGTAGCGACTATAATATGGTTAAGAAACAGATAGAATTATATAAATTATGGCGCAGTGTGTTCCAGAAAGGTACATTTTACAGATGTATGGATGGTAATGTAGTTTCGTGGTGTGTCGTATCAGAAGATAAGACGCGTGCGGTTGGTTTGTGTTATCAGAATATGAACATGCCAGCTTTAAGAAGAATGAAATTCATTGCTAAAGGGCTTGAACCGGATAAGAAATATCATTTCTACAATATCAGTGGAACGGTTAATATTAAAGACTTCGGCGGACTGATTAATACAATGTCGCCAGTGCATATAAAGCCAGAATCGGCGTTGATGAATATAGCTTCCAGAGTTATAACTAAACATGAAGAAACAGAGGATTATATTGTGTATGGAGATACTCTTATGAATTGTGGAGTAAGACTGCATGAGGGCTATGCTGCTACGGGATATAGTGAAGATATAAGAGTCATGAAGGATTTTTCATCAAGACTTTATTACATGGAAATGCTTTCGGATGATAAGGAGTGATTGGCTTGCAGACAGTGGATTTAAAAGAATTATATGGCGATAATGCTGATACAGAGAAGAAGAGATATGAAAGAATCAGTGAAGCTATGATTGAATATTTCGGACATTCTGCACACAATTTCTATTCGTGTCCGGGAAGAAGTGAGATTATTGGAAATCATACTGACCACAATGGTGGAAAGGTTATAGCGGCGAGTATTAACATGGATACAATAGCTGCAGTGGCTTTGAATAATCAGTCATGTATAAGAATAATCAGTGAGGGGCATGAAGGAGAAACAGATATTGATACAGAAAAGATTCGTAACAATATACAGGATAACATTGATATACAGAACAATATTGATGAATTCTCTAATACAGAAAAATTAGTTGCAGGAGTATGCAGTGCTGTTATTAATATGGGATACAATATTGGCGGATTTGATGCATATGTTACATCCGAGGTTGTACCATCTGCGGGCGTTAGTTCATCTGCCTCATTTGAGATGCTGATATGTGGAATTATTAATGACCTGTTCAATAACGGCTCTATGACTATCAAGGAATGTGCGTTAGCAGGACAGTATGCAGAAAATGTATACTGGAATAAAAGTTCAGGACTTATGGATCAGATTGCATGTGCTGCAGGTGGTGCTGTATATATGGATTTTAAGGCAGAAGGTGATGTTACATTTGAAAGCTTTAATCTACCTTTCAGAAGCAACGGCTATACAATGATTCTTACCAACACAGGCAAAGGCCATGCTGATCTTAGTGCAGAATATTCAGCTATTCCATTGGAAATGTATTCAGTAGCTGAGTCGCTTGGCTGCAGACGTTTATGTGATACAACCAGACAGCAGTTACTTGATAATATTACAGAGATTAAAGGCAATGACAGAGCGCTGCTTAGGGCATTACATTTTTACAATGAGAATGAAAGAGTTGAGTGCGTAAGAAACAGTGATGATATCGGACAGATTCTATCTATGATTGAAGAATCCGGACATTCATCATGGGAACTTCTGCAGAACTGCTGGTGTGATGGTGATTATAAAGAGCAGAGGATAACGCTTGCCCTTGCATTGTCCAAAGAATTCATGGAGCAGGGAAGTGGTGTATGCAGAGTTCACGGAGGAGGATTTGCCGGGGTTATTCTGGCGGTAATTAAGGATTCACAGGCAGATTCTTACATCAATAAAATGAGTTCTGTATTTGGCAAGAACAATGTCAGAAGAATAGATATAAGACAATCTGGTCTGGTAAAGGTAAATGTTATGTGACTTTACAGGCAAAGTGTGCTACAATAGGCAGACAAATATAAGTAAACGGGGAGATTTACATGTCGCAGTTGACAAGAAAAGCCATAATGCAGTGTACACTCGAACTTGCTGAGAAGAAGTCACTGAAGAAAATTACAGTTAAAGATATAGCAGATGAATGTGGTATCACAAGAAGCACATTTTACTATCATTTTTCAGATATATATGATGTACTTGACGGCGTTGTTCAGGCAAAGATTGATGAATTCAACGAAGAGTACAATGGTGAATTAGACAAGGTCCTTATGGGATTCATAGAATACAGCATTATACACAGAAAGGTCTGGGCTAACCTGTTTGATGCAAGAGGAAGAGAATGGCTGGAGAAGTATGTTAAGACCCGTATTCATTATCTTGCACTTCTACAGATCCGAAAGATGTCCGAAGGATATATTCTTTCAATTAAGGATGTTGAGATTATATGCAGTTTCTATGAAGAAGCCATATTTGGACTGCTCATAAGATGGGTTATTAAAGAGGAAGAGGCCAAGACCGTAGACGAAATCAAGGATACGGTTGAAAGAATCGAGAAATTATTCGAGGGGCAGCTTGACCTTATAATAGCTAATATGAAGAAGAACTAATTGATAATTAATTGATAGGAGATACAGAGTTATGATAGTAAGAGCCTATGAAGACAAAGATATTGATGCAATGGTATCAATATGGAATGGTGTTGTAGAGGAAGGAATAGCATTTCCACAGGAAGAATTTCTTAATGCGGAGACTGGAAAAGCATTTTTCGCAGAGCAGAGCTATTGCGGTGTTGCGGTTGATGATGAGGAAAAGGTTGTCGGAATGTACATTCTTCATCCGAACAATATTGGAAGATGTGGACATATAAGTAATGCAAGTTATGCAGTTGATGCTCAGTGCCGTGGAAAGCATATTGGAGAAATGCTTGTATCTGACTGCCTTAAGCAGGCTAAGAGACTGGGATTTCGTGTAATGCAGTTTAATGCTGTTGTTGAGACTAATATCCATGCACGTCATCTGTATGAAAGACTTGGATTCAAGCAGTTAGGTACTATACCTGGTGGATTCAGAATGAAAGATGGAACATACGTTAATATATGTCCATACTATCATGAACTGTAATACTTAATATTTACGGATGGTATATTATACGAATTTAATATTATAGCAATTCGGACACTTTTGGTGATATGTCCGAATTTAGTACAATTTTCAGACCCGTGTAGCGTTTTCGAACACTACACGGGTTTTGTTATGCCAAATTTTTACAAAATTGTATATAATGTGCAGGTGCTTTGCTTAATGGCGGCACAATATAAGTAAAGAAAAAGGATGGAATATTATAATGAACGTTAATGAAATTATGCCAAAGTTAAAAGACTTTTTATGTGAGAATTTAGGAATTGATGCAGATGTTTTAGAGTTTGATACACAGCTTTTCGGAGATGGAGAAATCGGACTTGATTCAATCGATTCACTTGAAATTATTGCTTATGTTGATGATGAATTCGGTGTTCAGATGACAGGTGTTGGTAAGGAACACTTCTACAGCATTGAGACAATCGCTAAGTATATCGAAGAAAATGCATAATAAATAAAATGTGGCGGGTGTCAGATGGTTCTTCTGGCACCCGTATTAGTTACGGATGTAAGTTGTGGTGAATTGATTGGACTTTGAGGGGGATTGGACGTTGCTGGCAGGAAGTGAACTTGAAAGGTCCAAAATGACGCGTCGGAGCTGGAATATTGGACGTTGCCGGCAGGAATGAGACTTGAAAGGTCCAAACTGGCAAGCCAGAGCGAGCAGAATGGACGTTACAGGCAGAAAGGGAACTTGAAAGGTCCAAACTGGCAAGCCAGAGCGAGTAGAATGGACGTAGAGAGCAGAAACAAGACTTGAAAAGTCCAAACGGGTAAGCCAGTGCTGGAAAATTGGACGTTGCCGGAAGAAACAGGACTTGAAAAGTCCAAATCGTCGAGCCAGAGCCGTCAGATTGGACGCTGTCGGCAGAAACAGCACTTCAAAGGTCCAAACCACCGCAACAAGACAGCTATACTACGCAACACACCAAACTTATTACAAAGAACTTAATAAAATGACAATAAAGGAGTAATTATGACAGAGAATAATAACCGCGCAGTCATTACAGGTCTTGGAATGATATGTGCAATCGGTAATTCAGTAGATGAAGCATGGAATAATGCCGTTAATTCGGTTTCAGGAATACATAAGACAACAACACTTGATACAACAGACTGCTATGCAGACCTTGCAGCGGAGGTTAAGTGCGACATACTTGGAGATTTTGAGGGAAGCGAAGATGCTGACCGTTCAGCACAGCTTTGTATCAAGGCAGCAGGCGAGGCAATGAAGGACGCAGGACTTGATGATTTTGCAGGTGACCCTAAGGCTTCAGTTATTATCGGAAGCTGTGTCGGCGGTGCAGTCAGCATTTCTGATTATTATGAGCATGGCAAGAAAGCAAGTGATGTAACTAAGATGCCAATTTCATCAATAGCACCTCAGGTTGCAGGTCAGTGCCATGCAGGCGGTGTCGTTACTAATATTGCAAATGCATGTGCAGCCGGAACAATCAGTATTGCATACGCATGCGAGCTTATCCGTGCAGGTAAGGCAGATGTAGTACTTGCAGGTGGTTCAGATACATTTGCAGCAGTACCATATGCTGGATTCTTATCACTTCATGCACTTGACGCAGATGGCTGCTCACCATTCAACAGATGTACAGGAATTACACTTGGTGAAGGTTCAGGTGTCGTAGTAGTAGAAAGCTATGAGCATGCCAAGGCAAGAAATGCCAGAATGTATTGTGAAGTATTAGGTGCTGGTGTCAGCAGTGACGCACATCATATCACAGCTCCAAGACCAGACGGAGAAGGTCAGATGGAAGCTATCAACAGAGCAATTAAGAATTCGGGATTGAAGAAATCGGACATCGGATATGTTAATGCACACGGAACAGGAACAGCTAAGAACGACGATGCAGAATTCTTATCATTACATACAATATTTGACGGCGAGAACGATAACCTTTCAGTAAGCTCAACAAAGGCTATGACAGGACATTGCCTCGGTGCAGCAGGTGCAATCGAAGCGGTATTCTCAATCAAGGCACTTACAACTAATACAGTAGTTCCAACACTCGGCTTCAAGGACGAGGATATGGATAAGCTTGCTGAGAAGGCAGGAAAGATAGATTTCTGCCCTAACAAGGCACATGAGAAAGAACTTACAAGCGTAATGAACAACTCATTTGCATTCGGCGGTAATAACGCAAGTATCATCTTTAGCAAAGAGGCTGGCAATGTGATAGTTAAGGAAGAGAAGAAGCCACTTGTTATCACAGGTATTGGTGTGGTTGCACCAAGCGGTAACGGCGTAGATACATATGTTGCAAATGCAGTGAAAAACGAAGCTCCAGCAGAAGCTAATTTAAGAAGTTCTGTCGGCAAGGAAGATTATGATGCACTTGGACTTAAGATGTCATTCTACAGAAAGCTCGATAACTTCAGCCAGCTTCAGGCAGTATCAGGCATGGAAGCACTTAAGGACGCTGATTATGCAGTGACAGACGATAATGCAACAGATATCGGTATTATTGTAGGAACATCAGAGGGCGCACTTGGAACATGCTGTGATTTCCAGAGCATGATTACAGAGAAGGGCAATGCTTCAGGAAGCGCATTCAAATTCCCTAACACAGTATACAACGCAGCAGGCGGATACCTTTCAATCTGCTCAGGAATCAAGGGCTACAATGTAACAGTTACTAATGGTGCACAGTCAGGTCTTGCAAGTATGGCATACGCAATGAGCGTTCTCCGTTCAGGTCAGGAAAATGCTATGTTAGCTACAGGTTCTGATGAGAACAGCGACATAATGACAGAGCTTTTCGGTAAGTTAGGTGTTACATCTGAAAAGGTTGTTGCTCCATTTGCAGGAAATGACGGATTCGTATTAAGTGACGGTAGTGCTTCAGTTCTTATTGAGGATGAGAAGGCAGCCAAAGAGCGTGGCGCAAGAATCTACTGTCATGCAGCAGGTTACGGTATGGCTCATTCAAGCGTTAAGTTTGGAACACTTACAGGTTCAGAGGCAGGTCTTACAAATGCAGTTAACAACGCATTAGCAGACGCAGGAATGACAATTGATGATATTGACGCAGTATTCGGTTTTGCAAACGGAATGAAGGCAGTTGATGATGTAGAAATCAAGGGCTTAACAGCAGTATTTGGCAATAAATTAGCAGAAAAGCCGGTCGTAGAATTAAAGGAAGTTCTTGGTGAGTCAAGAGCAGCAGCAGCTACAACAGCAGCAGCACACGCAGCACTTATGTTTGCAGGAAAGATACCTTCACAGGAAGCATACAGCATTGCAGCAGACGGAAGCGTTTCTAAGACTACAGTAGAAGCTTCTAAGTTAAACAATGTACTTGTAGTTGCATATGGTGCAGGTGGTTCATATACAGCAATCATACTCAGCAAGTAATGAAGCAGGGGCAGATGCCCATGACAAAGAACTGACATTTTCTTATAGAAGAAAGGACACACAGATATGAAAGTAGCATTAGTTACAGGGGCTTCCCGTGGTATTGGTAAGGCTTGCGCATTGCGTCTGTCAAAAGACGGATACGCCGTAGTCATCAATTACAGCCATTCAGAGGAACAGGCACAGAAGGTTCTTGATGAAATCGTGGCAGCAGGCGGAATAGCCATAACATATAAAGCAGATGTTTCAGACCTTAATCAGGTTAAGCAGATGGTTAAAGATGTAAGCAAGGAACTTGGCGGAATAGATGTACTTGTAAACAACGCAGGAATTGTAAGAGATGAGTACCTTCTCATGCTCAACAAGGACACACTTGATACATGCATGGATCTGAATGTTAAGGGTTACTTCTACTGCGCACAGCAGGCAGTACTTAAGATGTTCAGAAAGAAGAGCGGTGTCATTATCAACATGTCATCAGTTAGCTCAAAATTTGCACTTCCTGGACAGTCTGTATACAGCGCAACAAAGGGTGCTGTTAATTCAATGACACAGACAATGGCTAAGGAGCTTGCAGGTTACGGAATCCGTGTAAATGCAGTAGCACCAGGATTTATAGAGACAGAAATGCTTGACGCAATTCCAGAAGAGAAGAAGAAAGAGTATTTGGACGCAATCCCAATGCATAAATTAGGAAAGGCAGAAGATGTTGCCAATGTTGTATCATCACTCTGCTCAGACGCATTTTCATATGTAACAGGTCAGGTTATCGTGCTTGATGGAGGATTATCATTATGATGAACATATTTGAGATTAATAAAAGAATCGGACAGCGCCCACCTTTTCAGATGATTGAAAAGGTGTTGGAGCTTGAACCTAATGTAAGTGCCAGAGGTATTAAAAATGTATCAATCAATGAACCATATTTTATGGGACATTTTCCTGATGCACCTATAATGCCGGGTGTACTTATAATTGAAAGCTGCGCCCAGCTCTGCTCACTCGTAATTGATGATGGCGGAAAGAGCAGGGAAGAGGGCAAATTATATGTGTTACTTAAAGTAGACGGATTCAAGTTCGTAAAGCCTGTAATTCCGGGAGATACACTTGATATTACAGTTACAGCTACAAGAATCAACAAGATTCTTGCAGCATTTGACGCGGTAGTCAAGGTAGATGGCAATGTGTACGCAAAGGGAAGCATGACATTTACAACAGTAGACCGCAAGGATATATATGGTGAAAACGCATAGAAGCAGTTGACTTACAGATAGGAGATTATTATGGGAAAAATAGCAGTATTGTTTTCAGGTCAGGGTGCTCAGTATGTAGGAATGGGCAAAGACCTTTACGATTCAGATTCTAATGCAAAGAAGTTGTATGACTTAGGTGAGTCACTCCGTCCGGGAACAGTTAAGGTGTGCTTTGAAGGCGAGGGCGAGGAGCTTACTAAGACAGAGAATACTCAGCCGGCACTTTTCCTTACAGACCTTGCATTTGCTAATGCACTTAAGGACGCTGGAATTAAGGCTGACGCTGTAGCAGGATTTTCACTTGGAGAGATTCCGGCACTTGCTTATGCAGGAGTTTTATCGACAGAGGACGCATTTAAACTGGTAGTTATCAGAGGCACTAAGATGGGCGAACTTTCTGCAAAGTATGCAGGTGGAATGGCAGCAGCGCTTAAGCTTGCTCCAGAAGTTGTTGAAGAGACTTGTAAGGAATTCAAGGAAATCTGGCCGGTTAATTATAATTGTCCGGGACAGATTTCATGTGCAGGAAATGCTGACGAGATAGATGCATTCTGTGCAGCAATCAAGGAAAAAGGCGGCAGGGCAGTCAAGCTTGCAGTAAGCGGTGCGTTCCATACACCTTATATGAAGGAAGCAAGCGAGGAGCTTGAAAAGGCACTTAAGACAATGACAATTAATGCCCCACAGACAGATATATATGCCAACAGAACAGGAAAGCCTTATCCACAGGATACAGCGCAGATTGCAGAAACAATCGCACTTCAGGCTTCTTCAAGCGTAAAGTTTGAGGACACACTTAAGAATATGTGGGCTGACGGAATAGACACATTTATCGAGGTAGGAGCAGGAAAGACTCTTACAGGATTTGTTAAGAAGACACTTCCAGAAGCAAAGATGTACACAGTTACAACAGTAGATGCGTTGAATGAAGCAATTGAGAACATCAAGGCAGGAGAATAATAATGACAGTTAAATGTAACAAATGTAAAGAAGAAATCAACAAAGAAGATTTAGAGAAGAATTACTACATATGTCCTTTATGCGGAAAGTTAAACCGTATGCCGGCAAAGAACAGACTTCAGATGCTTACAGAAAAGTTTAATGTAATGTTTAATGACCAGGAATTTACAGACCCTATCAACTTCCCTTCTTACAAGGAAAAGTACGAGTCTGCCAGAGAAAAGAGCGGCGAGACAGAGGGTGTTGTATGCGGAAGAGGAACTATCGGCGGACAGGATACATGTATATTCATTATGGAGCCTAACTTCATGATGGGTTCTATGGGAACAGTTGTCGGAGACAGAATTACAGCACTTTTTGAGTATGCTACAAAGCACAGACTTCCAGTTATCGGATATACAGTTTCAGGCGGTGCAAGAATGCAGGAGGGTGCGCTGTCACTTATGCAGATGGCTAAGGTTTCAGCAGCAGCCAAAAGACACAGCGATGCAGGACTTTTATATGTTGTATGCACAACAGACCCTACAATGGGCGGCGCTACAGCAAGCTTTGCAATGCTTGGCGATATAATCATATCTGAGCCTGGTGCAATGATTGGATTTGCTGGAAAGCGAGTTGTAGAGCAGGTTACAGGCGAAGTGCTTCCGGATAATTTCCAGAGCGCAGAGTTCCAGTTAAAGAATGGATTCATTGATGATATCGTACCAAGACAGGAGCAGAAAGCATATCTTGCTAACATTCTTGCAATACATGCAGAAACAGTAAGTGCATAACAGTATAGCTTTGCAATATAAGGAGAAAGATTAATCATGGCAAACGAGAATTTAAGTGTTTATGACAGAATCTGCCGTACAAGAAAGAGCGGCAGAGCAACTGCATTAGATTATATAAATGCGACAATAACTGATTTTGTAGAACTTCACGGTGACAGATGTTTCGCAGACGACCATGCCATTATCGGTGGTATTGGACGACTTAACGGAAAGCCTGTAACTGTAATTGGAATTGAAAAGGGAAGAGATTTAAACGAAAGACTTTTAAGAAATTTCGGATGCGTTCTTCCAGAAGGATATAGAAAAGCATTAAGACTCATCAAGCAGGCTGAGAAGTTCCACAGACCTGTTATCTGCTTTGTTGATACACAGGGTGCTAACTGTGGTAAGGGCGCAGAGGAAAGAGGACAGGGACAGGCAATTGCCAACAACCTGTATGAGCTTACAGATGTTAAGACACCTATCATATCAGTAATGATTGGCGAAGGTGGAAGCGGCGGCGCACTTGCACTTGCTGTAGCTGATGAAGTATGGATGCTTGAAAATGCATATTATTCAGTAATCACACCTGAATCATGCGCAAGTATTCTTTTCAAAGACCCTAAGAGAGCGCCTGAAGCAGCAGAACATCTTAAGCTTACAGCAGCAGACCTTAATAAAATGGGTATTGTAGAAAAAGTTGTTGAAGAACCGGAAGATTTTTCAGAAGAAAAAGAAACAGCACATTTTATGAAAAAGCTTGCTGACGACCTTTCAAAGGAATTAAAGCAGTTAGAGAAGAAGCCGGTTGATAAGCTTCTTGATGACAGATATGAGAAATACAGAAAAATAGGCCGTTACAGTGAATACAGTCAGGCAGTAGGAGAAGTTCCTGGTGCAGCACAGTTACTTGGTGCATCACAGGCTCCTGCAAGAAAGAGAAGAGGATTATTTGGACGTGGCTAAGATATTAGTTTTAAATGGAAGTCCACATAAGAGTGCCAGCACTACAATGGCGGTAACTAACGCATTTGTAAAAGGAATGTGTGAAGGCGGAGAATACGAGTCGGAGATAATTAATATCTCCGACTTAAATGTTACCCCTTGCATGGGCTGCCTTTCATGCTGGGCAAGGACTGAGGGCGAGTGTGTTATCAAAAATGATGACATGCCGGCAGTTAAGAAAAAGATTGAGGAAGCAGATATTATAATTGAAAGTTATCCGCTGTATTTCTTCGGAATGCCGGGGCAGATGAAGCTTTTTACAGACAGACTTTTAAGTATGATGTGTACTTACAGGGGACAGAAGCCGCCTGAAAATGGCGAGTCATTTCATGGCATAAGAAATCCGAAGCCGGGACAGAAATTGGTCCTTATATCAGGCTGTGCTTATTCGGAGTCAGAGTCAGTCTATGACTCACTTCTTAAGGAATATGAGTGCATATGCGGTAAAGATGGATTTACTGCAATTCTATGTCCACAGTTAAAGACATTAATTGAACTGGGTGCAAGTTCAAGACTTGACAGATATTTATCAAGGTATGAGGCGGCTGGAAAAGAATTTGCTGTGACAAAACATTTGTCAGAGGAAACTAAACAGAAGCTGGCCAAAGTGCCATTTTCGGAGGCAGTGTACAAGAATCTGCTTGATAATTTCTGGCGGGAGCAGAAGGAGGGCTAAATCCTCTCCTCGTCAAAAGACTCGGATTTTACTTCGTAAAACAAGGAGGATTAGAATTTGATAAAGATAGTTGTAGATTTGCTTGGCGCTGACAAGCCGCAGACAGAGCTGGTTTCGGGTGCAATCAGGGCAATCAATGAGAATAAAGATTTATATGTATATCTGATGGGAAGGAAAACCGAACTTGAGGATTTTCTTGCTGACGTAGCTTATGATGAATCGCAGCTTGAGATTGTGGACTGCACACAGGAGATAACTAATTATGATGATCCGGTTGATGCTTACCACGACAAGACGGATTCGTCATTAATCAAGGGACTTAAAATGTGCCGTATGAACGAGGATATTGGCGGCTTCGTGACATGTGGTGCGACAGGTGTTGTGCTTATAAGCTCAATCCTTATACTTGGCAAGCTGAATGCGACAAGACCGGCACTTTCAGTTGTTCTTAATGGACGCAACGACAAGCCGTTCTGCATAGTTGACTGCGGTGCTAATATTGACTGCAAGGCAGACCGTTTTGTTGATTTTGCAAGGCTTGGCGTGGCTTACATGAAGACTCTCGGAATAGAGAATCCTTCAGTTGCCACACTTTCTAATGGAATTGAAGCAGGCAAGGGAAGCGATGTTATTAAGGCAGCCCATGAGCTTTTAGAAAAATGCGGTTTTAATTTCACAGGTAATATTGAGGGCAAAGAAGTATTAGACGGCAACGCAGATGTTGTTGTATGTGATGGATTTGCGGGAAATGTTCTTCTTAAGTCAATTGAAGGAACAGCAAAGGTAGTATTTGACGACATAAGAAGGGCAGCAGCCGGTGCATCTGATGCTGAAAAGGCACAGATTGAAGCACTTGTCAGCAGACTTGAGCCAAAGTTTGATTATAATAACGAAGGTGGAGCTATACTTCTTGGCGTTAAGAAGCCGGTTGTTAAAGGACATGGAGCAGCAACGGACAAAACCGTATATAATACAGTCAAGATTGCTTACGGACTCGCAAAGAATAATCTTGTTGAGAAGATAAGCGAAGAATTTAAGAAAAAGTAATTAAGAAATGAAAATTAAGAAATAGAAATATCCATCGAGGCGATTGAATAATGCAAAGAGAGAAAAATAATAATTTTATTCTTGATTTCACTGGTGTATATGATGACGAGTTTGCTAAGAACAGGACATCACTTACATGGATAGACTGCTCAGATATTACAGGGTGTGATATGTATGTATCAGACGAAGCTAAGAAGCAGATAGGTGAAAGAATTGATTCTGTTGGAATTCACGGAATACATTTTCTTGATTCAGGTAACTATCATTATGTTACTAAGATAATGACTGACAGAATTAAGGAACCGTTTTCTTTAGTTGTATTTGATCATCATACTGATATGCAGAAGCCTATGATTGAAGGTCTGACAAGCTGCGGAGACTGGGCAGGGAAGGTGCTTGAAGACAATCCGTATCTTTGCCAGCTTATCCTTGTAGGACCAGAGGAGAAAGATATTAATGCGATTGAGTTAAGAAGTGATAAACTTATAACCTATTCAGCGCAGGAGATAAGAAATGAGGCAATGGAGTCTAAAACTAACCTGATTGACTTGTCAGTTCCTGTATACATATCTATTGATAAGGATGTTCTTGATGAAAGCATAAGTGAAACCAATTGGAGTCAGGGGCATATGAAGCTTGGCACATTAGAGCATATGCTTGGGATAATTATAAGAAACCAGAAGGTTTTAGGAATTGATATATGTGGCGAATGTAATACAGATGTGCCACTTCCCGAATATATGGAAGATGAGGAAAAGAACGGAGAACTTAATAAAGAATTATATTTTCTTATGAAACGCCTGAAAAAATACAGTTTATAAATATTTTATAATTCCGCAATCCCGCGTAAATACTGGGCTTGCGGAATTTTTTAATTAGAAAGTAAAAATAATTAGCACTCAACGCTTGACAGTGCTAACAAAAGGGTATATAACATAGCCAGAACAAAGGAAGGGAACCAAAAGAGGTACGAAAGTTAAGGAAAGTACCTCAGAGGTTACTGAAACATCCCGGTTCCAAAGAAACAAGGTAACAAGATAATATGAGACTTATATTAAAGGAGGAATGACTTATGTTGATGCCTAGTATTTTTGGAGAGAATTTATTTAATGATGATTGGATGGACTTCGGATTTCCTGAAGTTGATAAGGCTTTGTATGGTAAGCATGCAAGTAATGTAATGAAGACTGATGTTAAGGAAACTGATACAGGTTATGAAGTTGATATTGATCTTCCAGGATTCAAGAAGGATGAAATCAATGCACAGCTTGATAATGGCTACCTTACAATAAGTGCTGCCAAGGGACTTGATAAGGATGAGAAGGATAAGAAAGGTAAATACATCCGTAAGGAAAGATATGCTGGAGCTATGAGCCGTAGCTTCTATGTTGGTGAAGGTATTACACAGGAAGATATTAAGGCTAAGTATGAAGATGGTATCTTAAGACTTTCAATTCCTAAGAAAGAAGCTAAAGCAGTTGAGGATAAGAAGTACATTGCCATTGAAGGTTAATGACTAATCATATATTATTGAATAAGAAAGGGAGCGATTGTTATGGATAAGAATCCAAAGCATCCATTAAAGAAAAAGAAAGTACATCAGAAAGTGAATGTTGCAGATCATAGTATCGAGGAGCAGGCAGTTTCTGGTAAGCATAAGAAACACACATACGAATAACAATGTTTTAGTCCCACGGTAGTTGTATGATTGCCGTGGGACTTTTTTAGATTAATTACAGATTTCTAAACAGGGAATTTTAAGAATTTATGCCCAATAAAGCTGTTTATATGGTATCATAGGAGCAGCTTATATAATATGTGGAAAGAAGGCAGGGTATATGGAGTTTTTAATAATGATGATTGTTGCACTTGTTATAAGTGCCATCGGCTTCAAGAAATTTGTATGGTTCATATCGTTAGGATATGGCTTTTCAATTACAGGACTGGGAATTGCAATGCTTATAATGTTTCGTTCCAACCTTAATCCGGTCACTATAATACTTTCAGTGTTATGCATTATATACGGTTTAAGACTTGGCGGATATCTCATGATAAGAGAGATTAAGAGTGCGTCATATCAGGCAACAATGAAAAATGATATTAAAGACGGTTCGTCTATGAACATAGTCCTTAAGATTGTTGTATGGGTAAGCTGTGCATTATTGTACTGTTGTGAGGTGTCACCCGTATTTTTCCGTATGAAATCGGGAGCAGATACAGATGTGACAGCGATAGTCGGAACTGTTATAATGGCTCTTGGAATAATTCTTGAGTCAGCATCAGATTTTACGAAGAATAAGTTTAAGAAAAAGAATCCGCACAGCTTCTGCAATGTAGGATTGTTTAAGATTGTAAGATGTCCTAATTATTTTGGAGAAGTGTTAATATGGACAGGAGTGTTCGTATCAGGTGTTACAGCACTTTCAGGTGTTCTTGAATGGGTTGCAGCAATAGCCGGATGGGTATGCATAGTCTATATTATGTTTGGCGGTGCAAGACGACTTGAACTTCGTCAGAACAAGAACTACGGAGATAATCCGGAATATCAGGAATATGTTAAGAAAACTCCAATTCTGATACCGCTTGTACCTCTGTACAGTGTAGCAAAATATAAATGGCTGGTGGGATAGTTATGGGAAAAAGAAGAGATTATGAAAATTTTCCAATATCTCTGGCATTGTTTGATGCTGTTCCGGTAATATTATTCAGTATTGCGATGATTATCATCGCGGTTAATTACAATAACTGGATATTTATTACAGGGGCAGCATTATGCACATTTGCCGGGCTTGGAAAAGTAATATGGAAGATTATAATAGCAGCAACTAAGAAGGACATAGTCATATTAAACAGACAGTTAAGATTCGTTATGCCGTTAGGATTTTTATGCATAATTATAGGCTTAATAACAGGTATGGATAAGGCAGGCTGGGTGCTTCTGTGGACAAATGTTACCACATTTCCACAGATAATCCTGTTTATCATAACATTTGCAGGAATGGTAATGATGGGTGTGTTCGCGAAGAAGCTCGACCCGGTAAAGACTAAGTCTAACTGGATAGAGCAGATTACAAATGCGGTGGCACAGGGATGTTTACTGATTGGTGTGCTGTTGTGTTTGTAATATAGATATGGAAGGAAGGCAGAAGATATGTCATTAGAGAAAGCACTAGGATATCTGGAGAAAGCAGGATACAGAGAACATGTAATACAGCTTGGAGAGTCAACAGCCACGGTTGCAATGGCAGCGGAGGCACTTGGAGTCGAGCCGGGAAGGATAGCCAAGACAATGTCTTTTCTTCAGGGCGATAAGGCAGTATTGATAATTACAGAAGGAACTGCGAAGATAGATAACAGAAAATATAAAGACACATTTCATGTGAAAGCAAAGATGATACCATTTGAAGAGGTTGAGAATATAATTGGACACGCTCCGGGCGGAGTCTGCCCATTTGGCATTAATGAGGGGATTGACGTATATCTTGATGAAAGCCTTAAACAGTTTGATATTGTGTATCCGGCAGCAGGCGACGACCATTCTGCGGTGAAGCTTACAATTGCGGAGCTGGAAGACGCTTCACAGGCTAAGGGATGGGTTGATGTGTGCAAGGAGGCTGAAAATGTTTAACAGAGAAGATAATACATATAACGAAATCAGGGAAAAGTCATTATTCCAGTGGCTTGATGAGATGGAAAAGCATGAAGATATAGCGGTTCGAGGTGGTGTTAAACTGACACGGGAATACATACAGCATTTAAAAGATGAAAATAAAAGGCTTGAAGAGCAGAATAAGTTGAAAAATGAATATCTTAAGAAGGTTGTGGGAAGATAAAAAATTACAAATATATAAAATAAAAATTCGCAATGCGGTTGCAATGTGAACATATGTTTGATACAATATATGTGGCGCTGCCCTACGCGGTAGGCGGTTGGCCTCCATCAGAGAGTTATAGCTCTGTTTACATAGAAATCCAATCAGGAAATCTATTAAGGAGGTTTGTGCTTATGCTTACAACGGAGCTTTTTATAGCCATTATCAACTTATGTATCACTTGCTTTGCTCTTGGTTATACCGTTGGTTCTAAGAGCAGAAGATAAACGCAAAACAACCGCCACGGTTCTGGCAAACTTGGCGGTTGTTTTAACCAACAAAAATATCAGGCCAACCGTCTATCGGTAGCGCCTCTTTAATTATATTAGCATTCAGAAGCTTTTATGTCAAACAGCATTAAAGTAAAGCATTTACAAGGTAGAATCATGAATATACAGGTAATAAAATCCAGAAGAAGATCGATAGGAATAGAAGTTCACGCAGATGGAAAAGTGATAGTAAGAACTCCATTGCGAATGTCTTCAACAGAGATTAACAGATTTATAGAAGAACATGAGGACTGGATTAGGCAGAAACTGGATTTCGTCAGACAGAAATCAGATAACAGGCGCGGTACAGGTGCACCAGGTGTTGAATGTCTGTCGAAGCAGGAACTTGATAATATAAAGGATACATTTGAAAAGAGAGTGCAGCATTACTGTGATATAATGAATGTGAGCATTGGCAGAATTACAATCCGTAACCAGAAAACAAGGTGGGGAAGCTGTAGTTCTAAAGGCAATGTGAATTTCAATTATCAGTTGTATTATATGCCGCATGAGCTGATGGATTATGTTATTGTGCATGAGCTTACGCATAGAAGGCATATGAATCATTCAGCAGAATTCTGGGCTGAGGTTGAAAAATACTGTCCGGAGTATAGAACATACAGAAAGCAGTTAAAGGAATATGAACTTACTTAGAGGAGGTATCTTATGATAAGACACATACTTTTTTGGAAATATACAGATAATATAAAGGTGGAACACAAGGAGGAATGGGCATTACATTTTCTTCAGGATTCAGTTGCAACTATGGACGGCAATGTAGATGGACTGTTAAAGATTGAGATAGGACCTAATATGGCAGGTGGTGACTATGACCTTGTATTCTATGCAGAATTCAGGGACGAAGAGGCACTCAAGGCATTCAGGGAACATCCGCTTCATGTTGCACACAGGGAGCGCTGTAAGGATATAGTTACAGGAAGATTATGTGGAGATGTTAAGGATTATTAAATGTAACTGATTAATATAACTGATTAATACAAGGAGGCGACAGGGTGAAAGATTTTATTTATGATGCAAATGTAAAGATAATATATGGTGTAGGTCAGAAGAATTACGTTGCACAGGAGATTGCAAAGCTTGGCAAGAAAGCACTTATTGTTTCGACAGGCAGTTTCATTAAAGCAGGACATTATGATGAACTGAAAAAGAGTCTGTCAGAGGCAGGCGTAGAGAGTATCTGTCTTAATGCAGGAAAAGAGCCATTGCTTAGCAAAGTTAATGAAGGAATTAAGATATGCCACAACAATAATGTTGAAGTTGTTGTGGGAATCGGTGGCGGAGTCAGTATGGACGTTGCCAAGTCTGTAGCATTTGGAGCGGTTAATTCGGAAGTGCCAATGGAGCAGTATCTGACATATCAGGTGTCTACAGAGGGGCTTACAATGCTTCCAGTGGTGACAGTCCCTACCAACCCAATGTCTGGTTCAGAGACCAATGCTGATGTACAGATTACAATAGATGAGACAGGATTACAGGCAGGCTGTCCTGTGGGAAAGGCAGTGTTTACATGGCTTAATCCGGATTACATGAAATCATTGCCGGATTCAGTTCTGACATATGGACAGATGACCGCATTTGTACAGCTTTCAATCAATTATCTTAACCTTTCGCGCTCAGTGCTTGCGGAGCATTACGCAGAGGGGTCAATGAAAACAATTATTGAATGTTTAAGAAGAAGCCTTGCTGATTCTACAGATTCAGAGGCACGCGGAACTTTGTTGTTAAATAGTGCTTTGAGCCTGTCAGGAATCAATGATTTGGGCAGAGAACCAGAGTTTATCCCATATCCATTGCAGTCTTTTGCACAGAGATACCTCGGACTTAATTATCCACAGGCATTAACAGGACTGTTTCCATACTGGTTAAAAGAGATATATAGAGCAAGTGATGACAAGGCTATATTTTACCAGTATTTTAAAGAGATACTCGGAGTTGACACATTATCAGAGAATGATGAGGCATTGTTACAGGAAGCACTTGCAGCATTAAAAATGCTGTATCAGGAATTCGGAATAGCATTTACTTATGGAGAAATTGCTTCTAATCCTGATAATCATGAAAAGCTAGTTGAGATAATAGATTCATTTGGACCAATGCCTTGCCATATTATGCCGGTTACAACAGAAAAACTTGCGGGAATGATAGAAGACGCCATTGCAGGAAGGCTAGAATAGATATGGATATCAACAGATACATGGAATTGCTTGACAGAGCAGAGAAACTAAAGAATAATACACGCCATTCATGGACATCTTCCGGCAGACATGAAAGCGTTGCCGAACATAGCTGGAGGCTGGCATTTATGGCGTATTTTATGAAGGATGAATTTCCAGATGTGGACATTAATAAGGTTATATTAATGTGTATCATGCATGATTTTGGAGAAGCATTTACAGGAGATATTCCAGCATTTGACAAGACTTCAGATGATGAGAATACAGAAGAAAATGTAATCAAAGAGTGGATTGATTCTTTGCCAGAGCCATACAAGGCAGAGCTTGCAGAACTTTTTGCCGAGATGAAGGAGAGAAAGACAACAGAGGCAAAGCTGTATAAAGCATTAGATAAGATGGAAGCTGTGATTCAGCATAACGAAGCAGATATAAGCACATGGCTTCCTTTGGAATATGATCTTCAGCTTACATATGGTGAGAAGGAAACAGCATTTTCAGAGGCGACAAGGAATCTTAAGAAGAGGGCTAATGAGGATAGTCTGGAGAAGATGAAGAAGAATAGGTGATGTGATTAGGTAAGCGGAGGTAGCAGACCATGAATATTGAGACTTATTGTGGAAAGTATGATGAACAGATAATAAAGCTGATTCTTGACATTCAGAATAATGAAGCAGGGATTAATCTTTCACTTGAAGAACAGCCGGATTTACTGGATATTAAGCAATCTTATCAGGACGCCGGAGGAGAATTCTGGCTTGCAATATCAGACGGAGAGGTAATTGGTACGATTGCTTTGATGATGAAGCAGAATAAATGTGCCGTGATGAAGAAGTTCTTTGTTAAGAAAGAATTCCGGTCACAGAAGATAGGGCTTGCCTTATATAACAGACTTTTAGAGTTTGCGAAAGAAAAGCATATAGAACATATAATTCTGGACACACCGTCAGTTGCGGCTGCTTCGCACAGATTTTATGAAAAAGCTGGTTTTAGAAGAATTGAGGCACAGGAATTACCTGTACCATATAGTTTTCCCGATAGAGACAGTTTGTTATATATGCTTAATATGTAGATGGGGAGAAAACATTTGTAATAATAATCAAGGAAAAGAGGTATACATATGGAATTACAGGCAGTAATGGAAAAAAGAAGAAGCATAAGAAATTATAATCCTGAGCGAAAGGTTACTAAGGAGCAGCTAGAGGAATTGATTAAAGCAGCGTCATATGCTCCTTCATGGAAGAATCTGCAGACATCAAGATACTACTGTGTTTTATCTGAAAATGCAGTAAAAGAACTTAGAGAAAAATGCCTTCCTGAATTCAATCAGGCTAATTCAGATGGAGCAGGCGCATATATAGTCACAACATTTGTAAAGGGAATGGTTGGTTTCGACAAAAATACAGGCAATCCGGTTAATGAAGCAGGTGACGGCTGGGGTTATTATGACCTTGGATTACAGAACGAGAATCTGCTTCTTAAGGCGGCTGAACTGGGACTTGATACTCTGGTAATGGGTATAAGAGACGGTGAGGAGTTAAGACATATGCTTAATATTCCAGACAGTGAAAATGTTGTGTCTGTTATTGCTGTCGGTTACAGGGGACAGGAGCCACCTGAAAGACCTAAGAGAAAAGAGATTGAGGTTGTTGCGAAGTTTATATAATGATTAGATATACTTATCAATAACTTAAGTAATAAGAATTGATTGAGAAGTATACATGTACTATCCTGTATATAACGAAAGGCAGATAAGCCTGATGATTAAATAATATACAGGAGGCAGGAACATGAATAAAGACGTAATGATAGTAACAGGTGCGGGACAGATTTCAATGGCAATCGCAAGAAGAATGGGATATGGCAGAAAAATCGTTATGGGTGATAAGAATATCCAGAATGCAGAGGCAATCGCACAGGTTATGAACAATGCAGGATATGATGTAGAAACGGTACAGATGGATTTGTCATCAAGAGAATCAATTAAGGAGCTGATTGCAAAGGCACAAAGCTATGGAGCAGTTAAAATGCTTGTTAATGGAGCTGGAGTATCACCAAGTCAGGCACCTATAGAAGCAATCTTAAATGTTGATTTATACGGAACAGCAGTGTTATTGGAAGAGGTTGGAAAGGTAATTGCAGAAGGCGGCGTTGGTGTAACAATATCAAGTCAGTCAGGCTGGAGAATGCCACAGCTTACAGCAGAACAGGACGAAGCACTCGCAACAACTCCAACAGAGGAATTGCTTAAGTTAGACATATTACAGCCAGAGAACATCAAGGATACTCTTCACGCATATCAGATGGCTAAAAGATGTAACGAAAAGCGTGTAATGGCGCAGTCTGTAGAATGGGGAAAACGTGGCGCAAGAATCAATGCTATCGCACCGGGAATCATAGTTACACCACTTGCTGTTGACGAATTCAACGGACCAAGAGGAGACTTCTATAAGAATATGTTTGCAAAGTGTCCAGCAGGCAGACCGGGAACAGCAGACGAAGTTGCCAATGTAGCAGAGCTTCTTATGAGCGACAAAGGCGCGTTCATTACAGGTTCAACATTCCTTATGGACGGCGGCGCAACAGCTTCTTATTATTACGGACCATTGAGACCGTAAGATGATATGTTAGAATTGACAAAAAGAAATATATAATGTGCATGACGCAGGAGAATGAGCCGATTATCAGATGTCAGAATTAGAGACTGACTTTTTGGTGGGGCTTGGAATCCTGCGTTTTTTAATATAAGAAGCGATTTATTATGAAAGGCTAATAAATTAATTTATATTAGTATTTATAACAGTAAAGTGCTAAAATACTAATAAAGATATAAGGGTATAAGTTATTTAAAAAGGCTATATTTGGAATGAATTTATACTATGGAAATGCGGAGGTCAAATATGTATTTAAATTATCTTTCAATTGAAGAAAAAGGAATATTTATGGAATTGGCATACAACTTAGTATATGCAGATGGTAAATATGATGAACAAGAAAGATTGACAATTGAGAATTATTGCCATGAAATGAATATGGATAGTTTTTACGAAAGAATAGGAATTTCTGTCGATGATTGTATAAAGTCATTGGGAAAAAGTTCAAATGAATCAAAAAAGATTATTATATTTGAATTAATGGCGTTGGCAATAGTTGATGGTGATTACTCTACGGAGGAACGAAAAATAATCAAAAAAATATTAGATGCAAATGGAATTGATGATGAATTTGCCAATAGTGTTGAGCAACTGTTATATAAATATATAGACTGGCAGAAAAATATGAATAATCTTATTTTTGAAAGCAGGTAAGTATGTTTTGGAAAAAGAGAAAAGAAAAGGATAAAACAAAAATTATATCTAATATTGTGACTGAAGATGTTCTTTATGAGCAAATGCAAGCCAATAATACGACATATCATAGATCAGAATATGATAGAAAAATATATGATGATCCTAAAGCAAAACAAAATGCAAAGGATAAATTCTTTGGAGATAAAAAGACAGGGATTGATCCATATACAGGTAAAATATTATATAGAACACAGGAAGAGGCTAAAAAAAGATTCGGAGATAAATGGCAAGATCATGTTGCTGAATCAGATCATATAAATGCTTTGAAAGAAATATATGACAAATATGGGAAAAACCCATTTTTAACGGATGAGGATTTGAAAAGTATAGCCAATAAAGAACATAATATATCTGTGACATCAAGAAAATTTAATAATCAGAAAAGAGAAAAAACTAATAAGGAATTTGCAAAAAAGGCAAATATTCCTGATAAAGGTAAAAAGAAAGCTATTCAGGATCAGAATAAATCTCAAATTTTGCAAGCTGCAGATGCTACCGGTCGAACGATAAAAAATGCTGCAGAAATAGGACATAATGCGGGAATGGAGGCGGGAATAAAATCCGCACAATACAGTACAGCTATATCTGGAATAGATAATATAGTAAGGGTTTTTAATGGGGAAGAAACAGTAGATGAGGCTTTGGTGAATGTTACAGAATCTGGTGCAAGAGGTTTTGCAACTAAATATATTCAGGATGGTTCTGCAGAAGTAATGATAAGAGCATTTTCAACAAGTAAATCGCCATTAATACAAAAAATGCTTGAAAGTAATGTGCCGGCAAAAGTAATAACCACAGTGACAACGTTTGGATCAACTGTAACTAAATATATTAGGGGAGAAATAACAACTGAAGAGTGTTTGATTGATGTTGGTGATAAAGGACTTTCGTTAGCAACATCACCTGTTTTTATGGCTGTTGGAGGGGCATTAATACCAATACCTGTTGTAGGAGAAGCGATTGGATTGTATGTGGGGTCAATATTAACGGAAATTTATTATAATTCAATAGTTGATAATCTTGTTATGAATAAATACGAACATGAAGAGCGAATGAGAATAATTGCTGAGTGTGAAGCTGCTAAACAAGAGTTAATAAGAAGAAGAGAACAGCTGGAAGAATATATAGATCAAAACATTAGAGAGTTAAAAGACTGTTTTAAACAATCTATGGAGAAAATATATTTGGGCTTTGAGAATGGTGATGCAGATTTAATTATAGAGGGCGCAAATGGTATTACTCAAAAAATGGGAGGAAAAGTTAATTATAATAATGTTGAAGAGTATAAAAAATTTTTATTAGATGAAAATTCAACATTTATTTTGTAATAATACATAAAAATAGAAAGCAGGTGGATAATATGCCAATTCTTACTATCGCTGCACTTGGCGTGGCTTCAGCAGTTGGGGTAGGTGGACATGTAAATGCAAAAAAGAAAAATAAAGAAGCGGATGAAATAATATCTGAATGTAAGCGCAAATTTTCATATGCACAAACAAGACTTATGAGTGCGAAAGACCGTACAAAGAGTAGTTTTAATATGTCAGCAACTAATAAAAAAGAAATTGTAGAAGGTTCATTACAAAGATTTATAAATGCGTACAGTAAAATACAGAATATGTATGTACAAGATATAAATATAAAAAATGAGATTGAAAAGATGTCGTTTGATGACACAGCAGTTGTGGAGATAGGGGAATTACAAAAAATATATTCTGGAGCATTTGTAGTTGGTACAGCTGGAGCTGCTACAGGGGCAGTTGCAGGTCTGGCAGCAACGGGAATGTTATCTGTTGTCGCATCAGATTTGGCGTTGGCTGGTTCAATGGTAGCGATGCCGGGTATGGGTATAGGTGCAGCAGCAACATATGCATCTTCAAGTTTGGCGTTTGCTGGAAGTGTTACTCCAATTGGAGCAGTGTTAGCTCCAGTAACAATGTTTACAGGTATTTCGGCGAGTGTAAAGGCTAGTACGAATTTAGAAAAAGCCAGAACCAAAAAAGCACAGGTAGAAAAAGAAATTGAGAAAATGAATTTGCAGATTTCTTTGTGTGAAAAATTAAAGGAAAAAAATGAATTATTATTAAATTATCTTAATGAGTTGAATAACATATTTGAAAAATGTGTACAAGTCCTTGAAGTGGTTCTTCAAAATAAAATAGTAGATTCAAATAATACAAAACAAAATAGTGAACAATGGACAGATGAAGAGATTAAGTTATTTGCTGTTACAGGT
>CAVBPJ010000017.1:0-42229 GCA_963597265.1 Evtepia sp.
ACATCACATACAAAGTTAAGTACTTTAAGGACGGAGTTGAAGTAACAGAAGATGAACAGACAGTAACAAAGGAAATCTGGGTTAATGATTCAGAAGCAGCTGTTGAAAAATCTTCTATTAACACAACAGATAAGTATGTAGGATTTTCATTTGATTCAGAAGCAACGGGAGTAATTCCAGATACAATAGGTAATGGCGGTGTAATCAGAATCTATTATGTTTCTAATGAATATGCGTATACAGTAGAGTATTATTACGATGATGTAATAGATAACTCTAAGACTGATACATTTAAGGCTAAGTACAATACACAGGTAAGTACATATGCTGACAAGAATATAGAAGGATACAAGCTTGAAAAAGCAACAACACCAATAACAATTACAACAGATGCTTCAAAGAATGTAATCAGAGTATACTATGTAAAAGACTGGTTTAAGTACACAATTAATTACTACTATGACGGAGTAATTGATACAAGTGCTACAATTACTGATAAAGCAGCATTTGGAACAAAGATTGATTATGTTGATAAGGTAAAAGAAGGCTTTAAGTTCATTAAGGCAGATGGTTCTCCATTAGTAATATCTGTCAATGAAGCTGCTAACGTAATTAATGTATATTACGAGGCTGGTACATATGCGTACACAGTAGAGTATTACTATGATGGAAAGATTGATGAGTCAAAGACAGTAAAGAGTACTGCAAAGTATAATTCAGTAGTTAAGGATTATACAGACAAGTGCGATACTGGATATAAGTTTGATAAGACAGAAGGTCTTCCATTGACAATAGCAACTGATGAGTCAAAGAATGTAATTAAAGTATATTATGTTAAGGATGAACTTCAGACAAAGGAAGTAACTTATACAGTTAAGTACTTTAAGGATGGAGTTGAAGTAACAGGTGATTCGCAGACAGTAACTAAGAGAATCTGGGTAAATGCTCCATCAGAAGTAGAAGTTAACAAGACTTCTATTAACACAATTAATAAGTATGTAGGATATAAGTTAGATTCAGCAGCAACAGGAGAGATTCCTTCAGTAGTTGCATCAGGAACAGTTATCAATGTATATTATGTTAAGGATGCAAGCCAGACAAAGGATGTAACTTATACAATCAAGTACTATAAAGATGGCGAAGAACAGACAGAAGATACTATTACAGTAACTAAGAAGGTCTGGGTAAATGATCCATCAGTAGTTGATGTTAATAAGGATGATATTAACACAACAGATAAGTATGAAGGTTATACATTTGATTCAGAAACAACAGGAGTTATTCCAGATAAGGCTGATAATGGAGCAGTTATCAAGGTATATTACAAGAAGGTTGTAGTACCAGCTGAGCCATCATCAGATAACAGTCAGGAAACAGTTAAGACAGGTGATAATTCTAACATGATGCTTTACATTCTTATGCTTACAGTAGGTGCAGCAGGAGCTGCTACAGCTGCAGTAACAGGAAGAAAGAAGTCAGAAGAGAATAATTAATTTTCCTGAAAACATTTATAATTAAAGCAATTAAGGGCTGTCGTACCGAGTGGTGCGGCGGCTCTTATTTTTATGTATAATTTGTCAATTATATGACGGATTTTGTTTGCAAATGTGTTATAAAACGGGTACAATAATAGTAGGTTAAACGTTTTCGTAAAAGAGTGGGACAGATAATTTAATAATGGGGTGACACAAGATGAAATTAAAGAATAGTATTATGGGGTTACTATTATTTTTTTCACTATTTCCGCTTGTGGTATTTGGTGGTTTTTCAATATGTGAAACTAATAAGAAAATCGATGACTTGACAGAGTATAATCTTGAGGCAATAAGCGAGAACCAGATAATGGATATCAAGGATTTCTGCAACGACAGAAAGTCAGAGATGCAAATGATAGCCAATTATTCGCTTATTCAGGATGCAGTATTATGCAGTCTGGGTGAGAGTGAAGAAGCTGTTGATAAAGAATATGTTGACGGGTTACTGGATGAACGTAAGCGCTATGATATCTATGTTGCCAGTATTTCAGTTATTGACAGGGATTGTAAGGTCGTTGGTTCAAGTGAACAGTATGAGATATACGAGATAAGCCAGTTTAAGAATGTAGCTGAGCAGTTCAGGACAGGTGAGTTCATTATTGGCGATTCTTATGAGCGAGACACAGACGACGGTATTAAGAAGCTTGTTCCGGTGTATATTGGAATATATAATGAAGAAAGGCTTATTGGCTATGTTTCAGAGGAACTTGATACAGAATATTTCGACGAACTGCGAATGAATATGAATTCTTTGGCAGACGGAACTTTCTATCTTATAGATGGCAATGGAAAGATAATAACTGCAGGGGATAATCAGCACCAGAGTCTGACAGAATTTGTTACTGATGAATCAGAAAGAAAAGAATTCCAGAAAGCATGGGATGAAGTGGATCATCAGACTAATCCATCAGGCAAGATTTATTATAAGTATAAGGGAGAACGCTATATTACATATTATTCTGATTTACCATATACACAGTGGGAGATATGTATAACAGAGAATTTAAGTAAGCAACATAATAATTCTGAGTCATACAGTATGCTTATAGGACTGATAATGCTGATACTTGTATTTGGTGTCGGATTAGTCCAGTATTGTCTGGCACACAGATTGTTTGAACCGATAGATAATATGATTAATGTTCTGTTACTTATAAGAAAGACAGAAGATTATTCGCTTAGAATTCCTGAAGAAAAGAATAATGAGATAGGCAGATTATCAGCTGAGATTAACAGCCTGCTTGGCTACATAGAGAATGAAAGTACAGAGGAGCAAGCAAAGCAGAGACAGCTTGTAAGAATTGCAGAAGCAGATCCGCTTACTGGCATAGATAATAAGAAAACGATTGAGAACAAGATGCGTTCTATGCTTTCACATGCAGCTGAGAATGGAAAGCAGATAAGCATAGGATTCCTGGATATTGATGATTTCCGTGACTACAATACGAAATACGGACATCAGGAGGGCGATGAGGTTATATGTTTTGTTGCTAATCTGATTAACGAGAATATAAGGGGTAACTGTGGAAGAAATGGCGGTGATGAGTTCGTATTCTGTTATGAAGGGGAGCTTGAACTTGATGAGATGAAACTTAATCTTGACCGACTTATGACGCTGCTTAACGAAGGATATTCAAGTGATACACTGAATGAGAGAATACCTATTCCATGCAGTATAGGCGTTGTTACAACAACTAAGCCGGACGGATATACATATGAAGAACTTATAAAAGTAGCGGATGATGCTATGTATGAGTCTAAGAATAAGGGTAAGAATCAGTACAATATTATAAAATTATGAAAATGTCTTCTTGACATTACTTGAACTTGGAAATACAATAGTTGCATATACAACAATTGGAGGTGCAAGTAATGTTGAGAAGAATTTTTTCTTATATGAAAGAATATAAGAAATATGCATGGCTGGCGCTTATATGTATAGGTGTTGAAGTTATGCTTGAGATTATGGTGCCTAAGCTGATGGCAGACCTTATTGATACTGGTGTAACCAATTCAGATGTGCCATATATAATAACTAAAGGTATCCAGATGGCTGTATGTGCAGTTGCTGCACTTATATTGGGTGTAGGAAGTGCGAGATTCTGCGCACTTGCAGGTCAGGGACTGGGTGCTAATATAAGAAAGGCTGAGTATGAGAAGCTTCAGTCTTATTCATTTTCTAATATAGACCATTTCAGTGTTTCATCATTAGTTACACGACTTACAAGTGATGTGACTAATATCCAGAATGCTGTGTCAACAGGTATGCGACCATTTGGACGAAGCCCTGTAATGCTGATATTTGCAACAACGCTGGCATTCAGGATTAATTCCACACTGGCACTGGTCTTTCTTGTAGCACTGCCTATTCTGGCAGCACTGCTCATCATAATAATTGTTAATGTTGGACCAAGATACGGAAGGATGCAGGGCGCAGTTGACCTTGTAAACCGCTGCATACAGGAGAATCTTACAGCAGTAAGAGTTGTTAAATCATATGTGCGTGGCGATTACGAAATTGAAAAATTCGGACACGTTAATGATAATCTGAAAAATGAATCAGAGAAAGCATTTGGAATAGCTGTACTTAACATGCCTGCGATGCAGTTCGTTATGTATTCAACAATTCTTGGTATTCTTCTTATAGGTGGAAGGCTTATTAATTCAGGACAGATGATGATAGGACAGCTTACATCTTTCTTAAGCTATGTTCTTCTTATACTGAATTCACTTATGATGATGTCCAATGTATTCCTTCTTATGACAAGGTCGCTTGCTTCTGCAGAAAGAATCATGAAGGTAATTGACGAGCCAATTGATATAACTGACGAGAACGCGAAGGACATTGAAGTTAAGAAAGGTGATATCGAGTTTAACCATGTCTGGTTTAAATATAAGGATACTGCCAAAGAATATGTTCTGTCAGATGTTTCATTTCACATTAATGCAGGTCAGACAGTCGGAATAATAGGTCAAACCGGTTCATCAAAGACTACGCTTATCCAGCTTATTCCAAGACTTTATGACGCGACTAAGGGCGAGATTAAGATAGATGGAATTAATGTTAAGGAATATCCGGTAAGACATTTAAGAGATGCAATCTCAGTTGTATTGCAGAAGAATACACTGTTTTCGGGTTCGCTTATTGATAACTTAAGATGGGGCGATGAAAATGCGACTCTTGACGAGATTAAGGAGGCATGCAGCATAGCATGTGTTGATGAATTCATAGACAGGCTTCCGGGTGGACTTGACGCAGAGATGGGACAGGAAGGTGTTAATGTATCCGGCGGACAGAAGCAGAGAATATGTATTGCAAGAGCAATATTAAAGAAGCCGAAGGTGCTTATTCTTGATGATTCGACAAGTGCGGTTGATACTGCAACGGAAGGAAAGATAAGGAATGCACTTGCAAAGAAACTGCCTGATATGACTAAGATTATAATTGCACAGAGAATATCATCAGTGCGTCATGCTGACCAGATAATTATTATGGACGGCGGACGTGTGAATGCAGTAGGAACGCATGAAAGTCTGTTAAAGACTAACAAGATATATCAGGAAATATATGAATCACAGAAGGAAGGAGCTGATCTTTAATGGCTAAGTATGTTGGATATAAAAGACCTAAGGATACGAAAAAGACTGTTAAACATCTCCTTACATATCTGGGTCATTACAAATGGGCATTCCTGCTCGTTGCAGTACTTGTATTTATAAGTGCAGGCGCAGGAATTATGGGAACATTTTTAATAAAACCTGTAGTTAATAATTTCATTGTTCCGGGCAATATGAAAGGTCTTATCATGGCTGTGTGCGGAATGGGTGTAATGTATGCGTGCGGTGCGCTGTCAACGCTCGGCTATAACAGGCTTATGGTTCATACTTCCCAGAAGGTAGTAAGTGAGATACGAATGGATCTGTTTAAGCATACACAGAAGCTTCCATTGAAATATTTTGACAACAATACACATGGCGAGATTATGAGCCATTTCACTAATGATGTTGATACGGTGCAGGAAGCAATGAACAACAGCTTTGCTATGGTAATTCAGAGCTTTCTTACACTTTTTGGAACTATAACTATGATGATGGTTTTAAGTGTAAAGCTGACTATGATTGTTGTTGTTTTCCTTATTCTGATGTTTATCTTCATCAAATACAACGGCAAACGCAGCAAGAAATATTATCACAGACAGCAGAAGGAGCTTGGTAATATCAACGGTTTCGTGCAGGAAATGATGGCGGGACAGAAGGTTGAGAAGGTCTTTAACCACGAGCAGAAGAATTTTGAAAAGTTCTGTGAGATGAACGAGAGTTTCAGAAAGGAATCAACTAATGCACTTGCATATTCGGGAATGCTTATTCCTGTAATTGTAAGTCTGTCGTATTTTAATTATGCGCTTTCTGCCTGCGTTGGAGGCATATTTGTAATCAAGGGAATTATGGACCTCGGAAGTATATCAGCGTATCTTGTATATGTAAGACAGAGCGCCATGCCATTAAACCAGTTCACGCAGCAGGTTAATTTCATACTTTCTGCACTTTCTGGAGCTGAGAGAATATTTGACATGATGGACGAGGCGGAGGAGCTTGACGAAGGAAAGGTAACTCTGTGCAATGTCATTAAAAATGCAGACAATACCCTTACAGAAACCTCTGATAAGACAGGTCTTTTCGCATGGAAGCTGCCTACAGGTGAGCTTGTAGAGCTTAAGGGGGATGTAAGATTTAATGATGTTGTGTTTGGATATGTTCCTGAAAAGAAGGTGCTTAACAAGATTTCGCTTTTTGCCAAGCCGGGACAGAAGATTGCATTTGTTGGTTCGACAGGAGCAGGAAAGACTACTATTGTTAATCTTATAAACAGATTTTATGATATCCAGTCAGGCACGATTACCTATGATGGAATTGATGTAATGGATATTAAGAAAGATGACCTGCGACGTTCTCTTGCAATGGTAATTCAGGATACACATTTGTTCACAGGAACTATTGCTGATAATATAAGATATGGAAAGCTTGATGCAACTGACGAAGAAATCAGGGAGGCAGCTAAGATTGCCAATGCCGATTCATTTATAACAAGACTTCCGCAGGGCTATGATACAATGCTTACTGCTGATGGAAGTAATCTCTCACAGGGACAGAGACAGCTTATTGCTATTGCGAGAGCAGCTATTGCCAAGCCACCGGTTCTTATTCTTGATGAGGCGACAAGCTCGATTGATACAAGAACTGAGCGTCTTATTGAGAAAGGAATGGATGCGATAATGGAGGGAAGAACGGTATTTGTTATTGCACACAGACTTTCGACAGTAAGAAATTCTAATGCTATAATGGTTCTTGAAAAGGGTGAAGTCATTGAACGAGGAAGCCACGATGAACTGTTAGAGCAGAAGGGCAGATATTACCAGTTGTATACAGGACAGTTTGAACTTGAGTAAGGGGGAGAAATATGGATAACAGCAGAGAAAATGCATTTTTTGATATAGAGATGTTAAGGAGAAGACTTGTAAGACCATTTCTTATAGATCTGGGTCTTACAGTCGGACAGGGGCAGCCGAGGATTCTCAGGGAATTAAGGGAACATGGCACTATGAACCAGAAGGAGCTTGCAGAACTGTGCTTTATGGATGTAACTACAATGTCAAGAACATTGGACAGAATGGAAAAGGATGGTCTGCTAAAGAGAGAGAGCAATCCGGCAAGCAGAAGGTCATGGAATGTGTTACTTACTGATTATGGCGCACAGAAAGCTGATGAGGTTATCAAGATATTTAAGTGGACAGATAAAGTCATATATAATGGATTCAGCGAAGACGAGATAAAGACTTTAACAATACTTACAGATAAGGTTCAGGACAACCTTTGGGAGGCAGTTAAGAATGAAGAGCAGAAATAAACTTATTATCAGGTGGGTGTTTTATCTTCTGGGATTACTGATACTTGCACTTGGAATTATGCTTAATACGAAAGCCAATCTTGGTGTTTCACCAATAATTTCAGTGCCATATTCAATATCTCATATCATAGGATTTAACTTCGCCAATATGACGATGATTGTATATTTTATCTTTGTTTTAATTGAGATGATAATGCATACTGTGTGGTATCTTACAGACAGAAAAGAAGCTAAGTATCTTGGAATGTATATTGTAAGGGATGCCTTACAGATACCGGTAAGTATAGTGTTTACCCGTTTCTTGAATGTGTTCTCTGCACTTATTCCATCTGTACATAACAACATTGTATTACAGATTATAGTATTGCTGCTTGCTGTGATTCTCACAGGAATAGGAGCAGCAATGTCACTCAATATGAGAATTATACCTAATCCGGGAGATGGAATTGTACAGGCAATTAGTGATTCTACGAAACTTAAAGGCAGAACAGGCAAGGGTGTCGGCTTCTGCAAGAACTGCTTTGATATATTCAATGTCTGCACAACATTTTTAATTGGACTCTTTACCGGACATATACTTCTGGGTCTTGGACTTGGAACAATTCTTTCAATGATTGGAGTTGGCCGTGTAATTGCAGTGTTTAACAAGCTGTTCAAGGAGCGCATGGAAGCTGTTGCTTTTGATTATGTGGAAGAGTAAGCAAAAGGCTGGAATTACAGGCTGGAAACCTACAGGATAGAGAGATATTAGGAAATTAGTAGGTCGATTGACTGTGCGCGGCATAGTGTGTAAGGGCTGGAAACCTACTAGATAGAGAGATATTAGGAAATTAGTAGGTCGATTGGCTGTGAGATGCATGGCATGTAAGGGCTGGAAACCTACTAAATAGAACGATATATGAAATTTAGTAGGTGTTTTGGAGATGAAATCAGTCGTTGAACAACAGAATAACTATAAAAAGACCTACTAATTTGATAGAAACATCAAGTTAGTAGGTCTTTTAAACAAAATTGATATGTAATTGTAAGAATTAAACCTACACAATTAAATCCTATGAAACTTTTAGTAGGTTTTGCAAATCAGCCATAATAAATTGCCAATCTGCATGCGGTGGGGAAATATGTCTGTCACCCCATCCCACAAGAATACGAATTACAGACTTACCTTCTTATCAAGAAGCACAGCACTTCCGAATGTGCATGCAACTACCATGAATAACTGGAAGATGGTAGATGGAAGACTTGATATTAATGCCTGTAATAAGCTGTCTGGGTTCTTGTAAAGTTCAGGTAACACAGAAGAAATCTTAATTGTTACATAAGCAAGAACGCAGAATAATACAACTGATATAAAACCTTTAATCTTCTTGTTCTGCAAAGCTGTAGAAGAAAGTGTTATAGCAAAGTAAGCAAGTGCTATAAGGAAGAAGAAAGATATAAGGAATGAGATTATTCCGGCAACGATATTAATAATTATATTGACAACATCAATCCCCATAACCTTTAACATTTCTGATAAATCCTTAAGAGTGGCAGTCAGATCGCCAAATACACCAGCCATCATGAATACATCAAGTGCTCCAAAGCCGATGAACAATGCAGCAATTCCGATTCCGATAATCAGAGTGTAGAGCAGCTTTGATGTAATTATGCTAAGAGAAGAGTTAGGTGTCATGAATATCAGGTAACTGCTTTTACTTGAAAGTTCTCTGCTGTAGGTAACAACTCCGAATATAAATACAATAAAAAAGCTTACAAATGCAGATATTATTAAAAGTACGGCAAAAAGGCTTGTGTAGTTAAGATTCTTAGTGAGGCAGAAAAACATAAAAAATGCTTCAAGAACACATATAATACCTGCCACGATTCCGATACCGAGAAGATTCTTTCTCAATTCATATTTAGTTAATTTTAACATTGAAGATTCCCCCTTTTAATATGCATAAATGCGTTTGTACTGGTCAACGATTGACATGCCGGAAGCTGTTCGTAAGTTTTCAGCATCTCCCTGTGAAACAATTACGCCGTCTTTGATAAATACAGCATAGTCAATAACAGCTTCAAGTTCATCAACAAGGTGGCTTGACATGATGATAATCTTATCAGGTGAAGCATTGCTGATTACGGCATTAATAACCTGTTCTCTTGCAACGATATCAACACCGTTAAGTGGTTCATCAAGCATAATTACTGATGCATTTCTTGAAAGATTAACAGCAAGCTTAAGCTTTGCCATCATTCCTGATGACATCTTGCTGGCCTTCATATCAGGTGTAAGCTTCATCTCATTAAGATAATTGTAGTACTGGTCAAGACAGAAATCCTCAAAGAAATCAGCATAATATTTTCCAATATCAGCACAGCTCATATAGTTGTAGAAATAGCTCTCAGTAGGCATGTATGCAACATGACTCTTAGTTTCTACTCCGATTGGAACGCCAGAAAGAGTAATATCTCCAGAAGTAGGTTTTACCAGACCTGCTATCATCTTCATTAAAGTTGTTTTGCCGCTTCCGTTAGAGCCGAGCAGAGCGTATATTCTGCCAGGCATGAAGTCAATGGAAACACCATTAACGGCAGTCATTTTCATATACTTTTTAGTAACATTTTTACATTGCAGCATAATTAAATCCCTCCATATTTTATTTGTGATAATTCTTAATGAGATTAATAATCTCATCTTTAGAAAAACCAAGGCTTGTCATTCCAGAAACGAAAGTCTCAATCATTTCACCGGAAATCTCTGCCTTTAAGGTATCAATCAGATTCACATCCTCTGATACAAATGTGCCAAGACCTCTTTTGGTGTAGCACAGACCACACTGTTCAAGTTCATTGTATATTCTTGCAGCAGTGTTAGGATTGACCGTGTACTGTACGGCAAGTTCCCTTGTCGATGGAAGCTTGTCGCCGAGCTTAATCTCACCGGTAAGAATTCTTTTCTTAATATCATCAATTACCTGAAGATAAATTGGTATATTAGCCTTATAGTCCATAATCCCTCCTTGTTTTCCGAAGGAAAATCCGAGCTCCTCAGGCGAGGAGAGGGATTGCCCTCCTCCTGTAATAGGTATTGTACACATGACGCGTACTTGTGTACTAGCACAATAGTACACTATAACAATATGACTGTCAACGGAAATAATAAAATTAGCAAAAAATGTTTAATTGGTGTATGATAACCAAAAGAAAAAGTGTAGAAGGAAATATAGCATTTATGACGGTTCAGCAGGCATACAGAATATTTGATGTTACATCAGATATAACTAAGATTGAGTTAAAGAAGCGGTACAGACAGCTTATGCATATGGTGCATCCTGATGCTGCACTAAACAGGGACAAATCAAACAAAGAAAATGTATATAAATACAGCGCATGTGAAATTAACGAAGCATACACTGTTCTTTCAAGTCAGACCGGGCAGGAATCATTGAAGGGTAATTATAGATACGATTATAAATATTCTGAATATAATGAGAAATATTATGGTTCTGATAAAGAAAATGAGGAATATGATTTTACAGCTCCAGAGAATGAACATGCATTTTGCCAGCGTAATGTGTATCATTATGCTGAAGATTACAATGGTAACAACATTGGAAGATTCAGGGTTGCAAGAGGCAGATATATGTGGACTCTGGAGGAAGATTTTAAGCTTTTTCTGCGAAGCATATATGAATGTAGTGAAGAGCTGCTTAACAGCATTGATGAAGAGTCGGGAAATAGGCGTGAAGCAGAACACAGAATCAGATATCAGGCGGAACTTGCATATCTGTTAGCACAGCAGTTTACTGCGACCTCGGAAACATTGGAGAGTATTCTTACATCAATTGATGATGCTGCAAATGTATTCTATGTCGGAGCGATGCTTGAGATGTCACCTGAATCTGGATTGATAAAAGCAGGAATGAAGCTGTTTCCGGCAGGAATAAAAAAGCACAGACTGTATTTAATGACACGTTCGGGAAAAGAAGCAGGATACATTTCATTTAAAGATGACAGATTATATTATGTGTTGATTCCAATACTTGAGCAGAAGCGTGCAATGGTGAAGATAGAAGTATCTTCAAAGCAGGACAGGCATAATACAATGGGAGAGAAGAAATATAAGAACATTGATCTGTGGGTGAAAATCGGAAATGATGCAACATTTCCTGAGAATATCAATATGAGAATTGAAGATTTGCTCAACAGATACCGTGAAAGCAAGTAAAAGCGGTCACATCAGAATAGAAAGTCTGATGTGACCGCTTTGTTATTTAATTCTTAGACTGTGCGTCAGTGTTATTGTCTGATTTGTCTGACTTGGCTCTGTCAAGCCACACACCAAGTCCACAGGCAGCAACAGCAAGAACAATGACGATACCGACTGTTATATTACCTAACATATAATTGATTATCCTTTCAAACTAAAACATACTAATAATATATAAAAATGATGTACCTCAGGAAATAGTTTGATTTAATGATAATGCGTTATTTCTTGCCGTCAGTCTGATGGATATAATTAAGAGTGACAGTGGTGCTGCATGTGATAGAATCATGCATTACGCCTGTCGATTTGAAATAGATACTGATACCGATAGATGCACACAGTCCGCAAAGTAAGAATTGGAATATGCGTAATACATTGCGTGAACTGCTTCTGTCTGCTGTAAGATTAGAGATGGATGTTCTCACAAGTCCAAGCATTTCAGTTGTACATGGCATGGTATCACTGACAGAAGGCTCAGGTGTAGCGAATACCTTAGCTTCTGATGTAGAAAAAGAGTCCACTTCAGGAATAGATATATTGGCTCTGTCAATGCACATGCCAACAAGGAAGAAAGTCATTATAAATATGCAGCTTAACAGTCTTTTAAAGCTCTTTTTCATAAAAACTCTCCTTTCCAAAGTGAATCTCATCTGCTTTAATATATCATATTCAGGAGCGGGAATAAAGAGAAAATATATGTGAAAATGTATATTTTACAATGTTTGACAATCCCATGTGAAATAGGTAAAATACATATAAATATATGCATTTTCTCACATAAAATGCATCGTGAATCAGGAGGAATTTAATATGGCATGTTTTATAGTACCAGGTACTGAAGCTATCGTTACAACAGCGATAACTAAGATTGTTGAAAAGAAAGAGAAGAAAGAAGTATGTTCTTGTGAGATAGAAGGAAGTGTAGAAGCAGTTAAGGAAGAAAAGGCGCTTCCATTCTCAAGAAAGTTAAAGTGGCTTAACAATATGCTCTGGGGAGGAACAGCTTTACTTGCATTTGAGCATGTATGGCATGGAGAGATTACACCATTCTTTCCATTCTTAACAGCAGCAGGCAACGCACAGGATGCTGTCCAGATGCTTAAAGAGATGGCAACAGCTGGTGTTGGCATGGCATTGGTTGTAACAGCCGTATGGGTTGGAATGGTGGCAATAGCTTCCGGCATAGAGAAGAAATCAGCTAAGGAAATCGAAGTTAAGGAAGCTGAATAATCAAATAATACATATTGGAGAGTTAATTATGACATTACTTATAGCTGTTTTAGCAGCGGTTATAACTACTATCATATGGTACACGAATGATAAGCGTTCGCAGTTAAAGCTGGGAACGCTTACGCTTATGTACTGGGGTGCATCGCTTATGTGGCTGGTTGATGCAGTTGTGGAATATATAGAACTTGGGGCAGAGTACTTTACTCCGGCACCTGCGGATATGCTTAATGATGCATTCTTAGGCTTATCAGTGGTAGCTTTCGGACTTATTATATGGATTGTTATCCTTATGGTTAAAGATCCACTTGGAGTAGTACGTAAGACTATACTTAATAAATAGAGAAGATTACGGGGATATGGATTTTAAGAGAAAAGAACTTGCTAAAAATGCTAAGAAGAATTTAAAGAAACATTACTGGCTGTTAGTAGCAGTCTGCCTTTTTGCGGCTTTCATTGGCTCTGAATTTACAGAGACGATGGAAGCCTTTAAAAGTTCAAGAACTGTTGGTGAGGCTGGTGTACAGGGAGCAGCTTCTATTGAGACAAATGTTGATAACATTGCCAATACATCGATTATAAGTTCAGTAGTGCAGGCTATGGGTGCAGTTATAACCGGAGATGAGGATTTTGGAAGAACACAGTCAGACGCGAAAGTGTCAGAAGCAAAGGATAATGCAACCGACGTTCTTGGAAGAACAAGAGGAGTCTTTGCTTCACTTGTTAATTCAATAACCTCAGGAGGAATTGTATTTACATTTGTAGATTCATTATCATCAGTTATAAGCTCAAGAAGAGCAGTTGTGCTTATACTTCTTATCGTGGCACTGTTGATATATGTGTTCATAACATTTTTTATCAAGAAAACTTATCTTGTTGTATCAAGAAGAATAGTACTTGAAACACGCACATATGATTCTGTTCCACCGGGAAAATTCATGTTTCTTCTCCGCGTGAAAAGGTGGATGAAGGCATCATGGGTGCTTATTGTCCAGAATGTATATGAAATATTGTGGTCTCTGACAATAGTTGGAATTGTCATAAAACATTTTTCATACATGCTTGTGCCTTATATTATCGCTGAGAATCCTGATATGAAGGCTAATGAAGCAATAACGTTATCAAGAAAGATGATGAAAGGCTACAAATGGCGGGCGTTTCTTTATGGATTGTCATTCATCGGCTGGACAGTGCTTGGAATGGCAACATTAGGAATTGCGGGAGTACTGTTTGTGAATCCTTATAAAGCTGCATTTTATGCGGAATTCTATGCACATGTAAGAGCAGCATATCTTGAAAAAGAGCCGGAAGCAGTCAAGTGGCTCAATGATACATATCTGTATGAAAGACCGTCAGAGGAGCAGCTTAAAAATGTATACGCAGACGTATATGCACTTATAGACAGTCCACAGCCACAGATTGATTTTGATGATTATCACAATTCAAGAATAGGAAGATTGAAGAAATTAAGAGTATTTTTAGCCAACACATTTGGCATAATACTTTATAACAGCAAGGGCGAGCTGGAATTTGAAGAAAAGAAGAAGGAAATGCTTCGTATGAGCAAGAATAAAGCAGAAGCAGTTGGAAAAGCCTATCCTGCCCGTCTTTTCAATCTTAAGGAACACAGAGTAGACCTTGAAAATACAGTATATATGCGTAATTATTCAATTCCATCGCTGATACTGATTTTCTTTTCATTATGTTTTGTGGGATGGATATGGGAGGTTTCACTTCATCTGATATCATCACACACATTTGTAAACAGGGGCGTTCTTCACGGACCGTGGCTTCCTATATATGGTTCGGGGGGAATACTCATTCTGATATGTCTTAAGAAATTAAGAAATAAGCCGGTTGCGGAATTCTTTGCGTCAGTGGTTCTGTGCGGATTTGTTGAATATTTTACATCTCTGTATCTGGAACTTAGCTGCGGAAGAAGATGGTGGAATTATAACGGATACTTCCTTAACCTTAATGGAAGAATATGCGCTGAAGGACTTCTGGTATTCGGACTGGGAGGAGTTGCGATTGTATATATTATTGCACCGCTTCTTGATAATTTCTTCAGAAAGATTAATCTTAAGGTTGTCGGGGCAGTGTGTGCGGCACTGATAGTTGTATTTGTTGCGGATATGATATATTCCAAGAAGAATCCTAATACTGGGAAGGGAATATCATCATTTAACGATAATACACCAGAATATATGCTGGCAGAAATGTATCAGGGGGCAGAGGATAGGTATGAGAATAGAATATCTGTTAATCAGAAACTTTAAATCAATCAGACAGCTCGAGATTAAAGATATTGAAGATGTATTGATTCTTGTCGGCAGAAATAATGCCGGAAAGAGCGTCGTTCTTGATGCGATAAGGGCAGTTACAGGAGATTATGAAGTTTCTTCAAGAGATTTTAATAACAATGAAGGCAATATAAGCATTACTGTGCGTATGAGCATTGAAGATGAGGATTTGTCGGTTCTGTATCAGAAAGGACAGGTCAGCTCTTTCAAGCATTATGACTTATGGTATAAGGATTTCTGCAATAAACTGCCATCATTAAAAGATGGTATTCTTGAGTTTGAGTATGTATACAGCCGTGATGGCAAGATTAAGTACAGAGATGGTGTTAAGAAAAACAATATCTATATAAAATCAGTTCTTCCGAAGATATTCTATGTTGATCATGAAAGACGCAAGTCATCAATTCAGGAAGATCTTATTATGCTTCAGGGTGGAACAGAATATGCAGACCTTAAAGATGATGTGTGCATATTTGATAAGCACAGGACATGTAACCAGTGCTTTAACTGTATAGGAATTATCAACCGTAAGAAACCGGAACAGCTTTCTTTGCTGGAGACTGCAAGACTTATGCAGTATAAGCTGTTTAATTTTAATCTGGCTAATTTCGAGAGCAAGCTGAATGAAAAATTCAGGAACAATGGTGGGGTGGGTGAGAAAATTCATTATCAGATTACATTTGATGCTGAAAAACTCATGCATGTTGACACAATCGTTCATAATGAAATGCGTGACACTGACGGAGGGGTAAGCGACCTTTCGGATGGTCTGAACAGTATCTATATTCTGTCGCTTCTTGAAACTTATGCGGAATATGGAAGCACTGTGCCATACATTATTCTGATTGAGGATCCTGAAATATATCTGCACCCTCAGCTGCAGAAGGTGGCAAGCGAAATCCTTTACAAGCTTTCAAGAAAGAATCAGGTTGTGTTCTGCACACATTCACCTCAGATGTTATTTAACTTTACTACTAAGCAGATTCGACAGGTAGTTAATGACAGGGATAATAATACAGTAGTTACACCAGAGGCTGATATTGATGATATATTAGATGATCTTGGATATGCTGCCAATGACCTTATGAATGTAAGCTTTGTGTTCATAGTAGAAGGAAAGCAGGACAGAAGCCGTCTGCCGCTTCTTCTTGAAAAATATTATTCGGAGGTCATAGATGAGAATGGCAATCTTAATCGTATAGCGATAATTGCAACCAACAGCTGTACCAACATTAAGACTTATGCCAATCTGAAATACATCAACACATTATATCTCAAAGACCAGTTTCTTATGATAAGGGACGGAGATGGTAAGGATGCGGACAGATTAAGGGACCAGCTTACTAATTATTACAGGCAGAGAGCAAAGCAGGATTATGGCAATCTTCCAAGAGTAACAGACCGTAATGTGCTTATATTAAAATATTATTCATTTGAGAATTATTTTCTCGACCCTGAGATAATGACTAAGATAGGTGTTGTAAAAAGCGTAGACCAGTTTTATGACATATTATATGCCAAATATAAAGAATACCTGTACCGTCTTGTCAGCACTAAGAAGATGCTTGAAAGACTGAACATAACAATCGAGACAAGACAGGACATCATAGATAACATGGAGAATATAAGGAAATATGTTAGGGGACACAATCTGTATGACATATTCTATGGACGCTACAAGGGTGAGAAAGAAAATGCAATTCTGAAAGCATACATAGACGCAGCACCAAGAGAAAATTTCGATGATATATTTACGGCAATTGATAATTTCGTGTACTTTAATAACCGTAAGAATTAATCTGAATATTGTATTAATCCGGAGGGCGTCTAACCACCGTTGCATCTCTCTATGATGCATGTTCTCATGGATTCCTGCATCTAGTGTGAGTAAATGCCGCCATCTATATAGTTTATTACGGAGAGGTAAATCAAACGCGCTTCGCTTGAACGAGATTTACCTCTCCGAACTTTTATAGATAGCGGCATTAACTCACACACGATTCGGAATAAATCGAACATGCACCATAGAGAGACACCACTGTGGTTAGACACTCTTATTAATACATATATTTAGTTGTATGACTTCTTGATTAAGTCAGAATACCAGTATGCGGAATCCTTTGGAATTCTCTGCTGGGTTTCATAATCGACATAGATTAAGCCAAATCTTGGGTCGTAGCCGCTGTGCCACTCGAAGTTATCTGTGAATGACCAGTGGAAGTAGCCAAGTATCGGAACGCCGGCTTTGTAGGCTTTCTCAAGGTCTGTGAGGTATCTTGTAAGGAAGTCAATTCGGTTGCTATCGTGGACTTTACCGTCAAGACTTACGATATCGTTGCAGGCAAGACCATCCTCGAATATATATATTGGCAGATTGTATCTTTCATACAGATACCTGATACCATAATTCATAACACCGGGAGTTACTGGCCAGCCTAGTGCTGTTCGTGGACTTCCGGGTTTTTTATTAATATGTCCGGCAGAACTTACTTCATGTCCGTTGTATACATTTACACCAAGATAATCTATTGGCTGGTGTATCAGTTCAATATCGCCTTCTTTAACAAATGGCAGTTCTTCATAATGTCCGATTTTTTCAAGAACAGATTCAAGATGCAGTTCGGTGCCGGCAATATCAGGATATCTGCCAAGGCATGTCATGTCACAGAATATAGTATGGTTAAATGTTATGTTTCCTTTAACGATATTGAAACATTCTGCTCTTGCAGTATCAATATCCTCATCACATTCACTTGCAGGGTAACACAGGTCACCGGTGCTTGAAAAACCAATATTTACTGGCTGTTTTGCAACAGCACGCATCTTAGCAACTGCAAGTCCATGAGCCAGAGCAAGATGATGAATTACAGACAGGACGGATGCTGCATCAAGCTTCTTGCCGGGAGCATGGAGTCCAAGCATGTAGCCAAGACCAGATATAATCTGTGGCTCATTGATGGTTGCAATATTAGTTACCCTGTCTGAAAAATGTTCACATATGAATTCAGCATAATCAGAAAATATATAAGCTGTCTCTCGGTTAAGCCAGCCGCCTTTATCCTCAAGTGTCTGAGGTAAATCCCAGTGGTAAATCGTTATAAATGGCTTGATACTGTTTTCAAGGCAGCAATTTACAATATTATCATAGAAATCAAGTCCCGCTTTATTGAAGTGGATATTACCGTCAGAATCCTTAACAATCCCGTCAGGAAATATTCTTGTCCATGAGATAGAAAAACGATAAGCCTGAATTCCTAAGCTTTTCATAAGTGCTATATCTTCGCGATAGCGGTGGTAGTGGTCGCATGCCTTGTTACCATTCTCGTCATGTGCAATATTACCCGGTTTATTAGAAAATGTGTCCCAGATAGAAAGACCTTTGCCATCCTCGGCAAAGGCCCCTTCTATCTGATAGGAACTTGAGGCAGTACCCCATAAAAAGTTCTTATCAAACATAATTATTCCTTTCTAATCTGTATAAATATTAATCAGCAGGATTGTTTATTTATCAGATATTAACAGTTACATCATATACTTTGGTGTCTTTATCGTATGGAACAGTGTTGCCATTGATTTCACTGCCATTGACAATAAGTGAAGAAACTCTTTCATGCTTCTCATTGCTGATAGTGATGTTATATACGGAACCTCTGAACTTTCTTGTAATTGTAAGATTCTTGATAGAATCAGGAAGACAAGGGTCAATGGTGAGTCCGTCAAATGAAGCTCTTACGCCAAGTATATACTGTGAAATACTTGTAAATGTCCATGCGGCAGTTCCTGTAAGCCAGCTGTTCTTGGCTTCGCCAAATCTTGCAGCATCCTTACCGGCAATCATCTGAGAGTATACATAAGGCTCAGTTCTGTGAATCTCGCTTATCTCTTCAAGATATGCAGGGCATATCTTTTTGTATGTTTCAAAAGCCCGGTTCTTATCATCAACAACAGTTTCTGCGATAGATACCCAAGGATTATTGTGACAGAATATACCAGCATTCTCTTTATATCCAGGTGGATATGAAGAGACTTCACCAAGCTCAAGATGATATGACTTGTAAGCTGGCTGTAGAATCATGATTCCATACTTGGTATCAAGAATCTTCTCTACTGAATCCATAGCTTTCTGTGCAAGCCCTTCCTTAACACCAATACCTGCCATAACACAGAAGCCTTGAGGTTCAATGAATATCTGTCCTTCTTCACATTCGTGAGAACCTACCTTGCGGCTTTCGGCATCATATGCACGAAGGAACCATTCGCCGTCCCAGCCTGCATCAAGAACTGCATTATACATTTCATCAACATGGGCACGTATAGCGGTTTCTTCATCAGACAGACCCAATATTCGGCAGATATCTGCATACTCGTTGCCGTATTTTACATACATTCCGGCTATGAATACTGATTCAGCAACAGGTCCTTCAGATGGTCCTGTTGTCTGGAATGATTCACCCGGAGTAGCAGAGAAGCAGTTTAAGTTAAGGCAGTCGTTCCAGTCGGCTCTTCCAATAAGTGGAAGCTTATGTGGACCAAGATGCGTAGTAGTGTAATTAAATGATCTTCTCAAATGTTCCATAAGAGGCTGCGCTTTACTTGTATCACAGTCAAATGCTACCTGCTCGTCAAGGATACTGTAATCACCGGTTTCCTTAAGATATGCCGCTGTTCCGGCGATAAGCCAGAGCGGATCATCATTAAATCCGGAGCCGATATCAGAATTGCCTTTCTTGGTTAATGGCTGATACTGGTGGTAAGCACTTCCGTCTTCAAACTGTGTAGCTGCAATATCAAGAATTCTCTGTCTTGCAGAATCAGGAATAAGATGTACAAAGCCGAGTAAATCCTGACATGAATCCCTGAATCCCATACCACGTCCTGTTCCTGATTCATAATATGAAGCGGAGCGTGACATGTTAAATGTTACCATGCACTGGTACTGGTTCCATATGTTAACCATTCGGCACAGCTTCTTATCCTCTGTGTCAACAATATAAGAAGAGAGAAGATGAGTCCAGTAATCTTTTAAAGCAACAAGTGCAGCATCAAATTTTGCAGGAGTATTATATTTTTCAAGAAGAGCATATGCAGGCTCTTTATTAATAATTCCGAAAGATTCCCACTTCTTATCATCAGGGTTCTCTGCATATCCTATAATGAATACATATTCTTTCTCCTCGCCTGGTTCAAGGTCAATATCAATTCTGAAAGAACCTACAGGTGACCATCCGCTTGCAATAGAATTATAAGATGTACCTTCCTTAACAGCTTTAGGCATTGCTGGACTTCCATATGTACCGATAAAGCTTTCTCTGCTTGTGTCAAAGCCGCTGGCAGCAGTGCTGACAGCATGAACAGCATAGTGATTACGGCGTTCGCGGTATTCTGTTTTGTGGTAGATTGCTGACATGGCGGCATTACCAATAGTTAATTCTGACTGTACTTCAACTTCACCAGTACTGAAATTACGCTGGAAGTTGTTGCAGTCATCAACGGCATTCCATAAACAGAATTCTATATAGGAATATACTGATAAATGTTTAGCAGTATCGCCGGTATTCTTAATTGTAAGTTTATCAAGTTCACAGTTATCTCCAATAGGAACAAGAGCAGTCTGTGTAGCTTTGACATTATTCTTAGATGAAGATATTACTGTGTAGCCAAGACCATGACGGCATGTATAATCATCAACTGGTGTCTGGACTGGCTGCCAGCCCGGATTCCATATGGTATCTTCGTCTTTAATATAAATGTAATGACCATTGTTGTCTAAAGGAGAATTGTTATAACGATATCTTGTGAGTCGGAGCAGCTTGGCATCCTTATAGAAACAGTAGCCTCCACCGGTATTACTCTTAAGACTGAAGAAATTCTCACAGCCCAAGTAGTTGATCCACGGTAATGGAGTCTCTGGTGTGGTTATGACATATTCTTTATTAATGTCATCAAAAAAACCGAATTGCATATTATACCTCCTGTACACATATAATTTATAGAAAACGATTAAGTGCATTAAGGTACAAGTTCTAATATTTATTTTATATTAATAAGTATATTTTAAGGATTGAATTAAATCAACGGTTATTTGATTGAAAAATGAGAATTGTAACAAATGCACAAAAAACAAGAGATAAAATAGGAAAATAAGTAAAATTTACAAAAAGACTTGCATTTATATTTAATATGCGTTATAGTAAAGCTACGAAAACGATTAAGTAATGCATGAAAGGAATGAATCTATGGTATCTATGAAAGATGTTGCTGTAGAATGTGGTGTATCAATTGCTACAGTAAGTAAAGCTCTCAATGACCATAGTGACATCAGCGAAGAGACACGCAGGAAAGTTAAAGAGGCAGCTGACAGACTTGGATATTATCCTAACTCGGCAGCCAGAGCACTTAAGACGAACCGCTCATATAACATAGGAGTTCTTCTTAATAATGGTCTTGCTCATGAGTATTTCGCGGAAGTTCTTGAGAGTTTTAAGAATGAAGCAGAGAAGAAGGGGTATGATATTACATTTGTTAGTAATCACTCTAAGAAGATGACTTTCTACGAACACTGTTTATACAGGAACTTCGATGGCGTACTCTTAGCTTGTGAAGATTTCAGTAATCCTGAAATCTACGAAATGGTTAACGGGAGATTACCAGTTGTGACCATCGACTATATTTTCAATGGCAGTACATCGGTCAATTCTAACAACGTGAAGGGGATGAGTGAATTAGTACGTTACGCGTACAGCAGGGGACACAGAAAGATAGCTTATATTTACGGCAATGTTGAATCGGAAGTTACGAAAGAACGTCTGGCAGCCTTCTATAAGACAATGGGAGATTTAGGGGTAGAAGTTCCAGATGAATATGTAAAAGAATCTACTTACCTTGATTCAGTAAAAGCTGAGAAACTTACATATGAGCTGTTGAAACTCAAGGAACCGCCAACATGTATTTTTTATCCCGATGATTTATCTGTGGTTGGTGGAAAGAATGCTATTAAGAATATGAAATTGCATAGTCCGAAGGATGTGTCTGTTGCAGGTTACGATGGAACAAGATTCTCGCAGATGTTAAATCCTAAGATTACAACAATTCGTCAGAATACCAGGGAGATCGGCAGGATTGCCGCAGATGAGCTTATAAGTGCTATAGAGAATCCCAAGGCAACGATAATAAAGAGGGTTGTTGTAGATGCGGAACTAATCGAAGGGGAAACAATTAAAAAGATAGGAAACAAAGGTGTCGTCTAAGATTTTATGGAGGGTTTTTTTATGAAAAAGAGATTATTAAGTCTGGCACTTGGCACAATGATGGTGCTTTCCACATTAGCAGGTTGTGGATCAAAAGATGGGGGCTCTACAGCAGTTAATACTAATCCGGATGAACAGGGTAAAGTACTTAACATTTATTGCTGGAATGAAGAGTTTAAGAGCAGATTTGAAGGATATTACAAGAATGTTCCTTCAGACGTTAAAGTTAACTGGGTAATTACTCCTAATGAGAACAATGCATATCAGAATGCTCTTGATGCTGCATTATTAAAACAGAAAGATGCAGCAGCAGATGATAAGATTGATATGTTCCTTATCGAAGCTGATTATGCTTTAAAGTATGTTAACAGCGATTACACACTTGATGTAAAAGATATAGGTCTTACAGATGATGATCTTAAAGACATGTATCAGTACACAAAGGATATCGCAACTGACAGCAACGGAAAACTTAAGGCTACAACATGGCAGGCAACTCCAGGACTCTTTGCTTACAGACGTTCAATTGCTAAGGATGTTCTTGGAACAGATGATCCAGATAAGGTTCAGGAAGCTCTTTCATCTTGGGATAAGTTCGATAAGGTAGCTGAACAGGCTGCAGCTAAGGGCTACAAGATGCTTTCAGGTTATGATGATTCATACAGAGTATTCTCTAACAATGTATCAGCTCCTTGGGTTGATTCTAATAACAAGATTGTTATTGATGATAACATTATGAAGTGGGTTGATCAGACTAAGACATATACAGACAAGGGCTATAATAATAAGTCATCTCTTTGGGATTCAACATGGGCAGCAGATCAGGGACCTTCTGGTAAGGTATTCGGATTCTTCTACTCAACATGGGGAATTAACTTTACACTTTTAGGTAACTCACTTGCTACACCTGTTGCAGAAGGTGGTAAAGAAGAGGTTGGTAACGGTATCTACGGCGACTACGCAGTATGCGAAGGTCCACAGAGCTACTACTGGGGTGGTACATGGATCTGTGCAGCAGCTGGAACAGATAACGCTAACCTTGTAAAAGATGTTATGAAGACACTTTGCTGTGATAAGGCTACAATGAAGAAGATTACAGAAGATACTCAGGATTACACTAATACAACATCAGGTATGAATGAAATCGCTAACAGTAACTTCAAGTCAGACTTCCTTGGTGGTCAGAATCATATCAAGTTATTTGCTAAGTCAGCTCCTAAGATCAGCATGAAGAATATCTCTTCTTATGACCAGGGTCTTAACGAAGAATTCCAGAAGGCTATGAAGGATTACTTCGATGGCAATGTAACTAAGGATAAGGCTCTTGATAACTTCTATAAAGCAGCTATTGAGAAATATCCAAACCTTTCAAAGTAATTATTAATTGCTAGTCATTAAGGCACAGTCATTATAATAAGTATGTTATATGGCTGTGCCTTTTTATATGGCAGGAATGGAGATATGTATGAATAAAAAGAAGAAAAAATTCGTGAGCTATGCCAAGTGGGGCTACATATTTCTTATACCGTTCTTTGCAGTATATATAGTGTTTTCATTAATACCACTGATATCAACATTTTATAATAGTTTTTTCGAGAACTATATGGTTGGACTTATGCAGGTCGGACCTAAGTTCGTTGGATTTGACAATTACAAGGCCATACTGTTTAACGGTGATACATTGCTCTATCTGAAGAATACAATGATTATGTGGCTGATGGGATTCATCCCACAAATTCTTATATCATTACTTTTAGCGTCATGGTTTACGGATCTTAGATTAAGATTAAAATGTACAGGATTTTTCAAGACCATAATCTATATGCCTAACTTAATTATGGCTTCTGCGTTTGCCATGTTATTCTACGCAATATTTGCAGATTAGGGACCAATCAATAACATGCTTAACAGTATGGGATTGCCTACATATAGATTTCTTGCAGAAGTAGCAGGAGCAAGAGGACTGATTGCTCTTATGAACTTCCTTATGTGGTTTGGTAATACAACTATAATTCTTATGGCTGCTATCATGGGTGTTGACCCTTGTCTTTTTGAAGCTGCAAGAATTGATGGTGCTAATTCAAGACAGATATTTGGAAAGATTACACTTCCTCTTATTAAACCTATTCTGGCATATACACTTATTACATCATTAATTGGTGGTATCCAGATGTTTGATGTTCCACAGATTCTTACTAATGGTAATGGTAATCCGGACAGAACAAGTATGACGGTTATCATGTATCTTAACAAGCATCTTTACAGTAAGAATTATGGTATGGCAGGTGCACTTTCAGTTATTCTGTTTATTGTAACAGCAGTGCTTAGTATCTTCGTATTTAATTATATAACTAAGGATATGGAAGCAGCTGGAATCAGAAAAGCTAAGAAGAAAAAAGCAAAGGAGGCGAAGTAATATGAGTAATTCAGGTAAAGCCTCTGCAAGTGCCAAAGGCGCTAATGCTGGAGTAAAGGATAAGATAATACTTACAACTGAGAGAGTGTTATGTTATATCGTGCTTATTCTTATAACATTCTTATGTCTCTTCTCATTCTATGTGCTTATTATTAATACAACAAGATCGCATCCTGATATTCAGAAGGGATTCTCATTCCTTCCAGGAAAATCATTTATAGTCAACATGAAGAATGTTCTGGCTAATCAGAATATTCCTGTTGTCAGAGGTATGTTTAACAGTTTATTTGTTGCAGCATGTTCGGCAGTTCTGTCAGTGTATTTCTCAGCACTTACAGCATTTGCTATTCATGCATATAACTTTAAGTTAAAGAAGTTTGCATTTACATTCATTCTTCTTGTAATGATGGTACCAACACAGGTATCAGCACTTGGATTTGTTAAGATGATGGGAGACTGGAACCTTCTCAATTCTTACATACCACTTATTGTTCCTTCAGTCGCAGCACCTGTTGTATTCTTCTTTATTAAGCAGTATATGGACAGTGTACTTCCAATGGAACTTATTGAGGCGGCAAGAATTGATGGAGCAAGAGAGTTCAGAATATTCAACCAGATTGTTCTGCCTCTTATGAAGCCAGCACTTGCTGTTCAGATGATATTCACATTCGTATCATCATGGAACAACTACTTCATACCATCGCTTCTTATTAACAAGGCTGAAAAGAAGACACTTCCATTGCTTATTGCACAGCTTCGAAGTGCAGATTTCTTAAAGTTTGATATGGGTCAGGTGTATATGATGATAGCATTTGCTATCGTACCAGTAATTATCGTATATATCTGTTTATCAAAGTTTATTGTCAGAGGTGTTACACTTGGTGGTGTTAAAGGTTAGATATGCTTTTAGATGAATAAAGAACCGTTCTGTGATTCAGAACGGTTCTTTTGCGTTATTCAAATATATATTCGATATATCTGTCAAGATGTTCACCGGCTTTAATAACTGGTGAAGGGAAGTTATCATGATGCATTGCATCAGGGTAGAATTGAGGTTCGAAGCATATGCCATGCTGGTCATTATATGGTATGCCGTATTTACCGGTACAATTACCAATGTAGTTACCGTTGTAGAGCTGTAAACCGGGGAAATCCGTCTTTACATACATGGTTATTCCTGTGTCGGAATCTGTTACCTTAGATGCATAGCTGTATGTATCAGATAATACATAATTAATATCAATATAATCTGTTCCTACTGTTCTTGGATTGCGGAAATCATACATTGTTCCTGCAACTGGCAGAATATCACCTGTGGGAATGCTGTGGCTGTCTACAGGTGTGTAGTAATCTGCGCCTATTGATACAGTAAGGTCACATATGTTCTTGACACCTGAAAAGTTAAAATAACTGTGATTAGTGAAGTTGCATACCGTATCCATATCAGATACTGCATCATAATGCACATGTATGGAGTGATTATCTGTGATTGTTATAGTCTGTGTAAATGTAAGGTTTCCGGGAAATCCATTGTCAAGATGTGGACTGTTAAGAGTAAGGATAAGGGAATCGGAATTAACTTTAAACTGCCACATGCATTTGTTAAAACCTCGTCCGCTGTGAAGAGTGTTACTGCCTTCGTTGGCTGGCAGATGCCAGTCTCTGCCGTTAAGTGTTATGCAGGCTCCTGCAATTCTGTTGGCAAAACGTCCCATAGTTCCACCAAAATTCTGCTGGTCATAATAATATTCTTCTGGTGTGTCATAACCAAGAATTATATCATGTTGCCTGCCGGATGAATCATTCACAAACATTGATTGGAATGTTGCACCATAGTCTGAAACATAAAGCGATATGCCACCGTGCGAAAGCTCTATAAGATGACATATTGTACCATCGGGGAGCGCACCCCATTCTTTAACTTTATAATCCATAATTGTCCCCCTTATATTGAATTATAAGCACTTTAAGTATACCATTTTGTACAAATAAGTTCTATATTTTTACATTAAAATATGATATAAATTAATATGTCGGATTAATAGAAATAATTATAGGAGTGCAACATAGTATGTTCTGGTCAGATTTATTTTACATGATTTTGGGTACTACATTTACTGGAAGTATACTGACAGTTGCATGGTTTGTAACTTCATATTTACTTGAGAAGACAGGATACCTTAATCTTGCGTATAGATTAAGCAAGGTTGTTGTTCTGTTCTGGATTATTCCAGTAGTATATCTTGTTGTCATGGCAGCAGATAAGATAGGTTTTTTGTGGAATGGATATGCATTTGAAGTAACACCGATTATTATAAGAATAACAAGAGTTACGGCTGTATTCTGGATAGCTGGACTACTATTCGGAGTATTCATATATGTACATAAACGTGTTAAAATCCTGACTGCAAGAAAAGATGCTTTTCTGTGTGATGGCAATACACAGAAGTTTTTTAATCGTGTTAAAGAAGATATGGGGCTTGGCAGGCGAAACATAATATTAAGACAGTCATACAGGACGAATACAGCATATGTTACTGGTATTATAAGACCATGTGTTGTGATTAATGTTGACAGATTTTCAGAACAGGAACTGAAAGTTATATTTACACATGAACTTATGCATGTGATACATAACGATATATTTTTCAGGTATCTGCTTGCGTTAGCCACAGTTTTTAATTTCTTTAATCCACTGATATGGATGTTTTCAGAAAAGTTTATTAAGTATGCTGAATATTCATGTGATTACACCATCTGCATTTATGAAGAAGATATCCGTGAATATTATGAAACAATACTTAATATGGCTATAAGGAACAATAATCTTTATGACATGTTGTCTGCAAGTCTGTATGAGAATAAGAGCAGTTTAAGAGAAAGAATGGAGCATGTTATGAAAAGTTATAATGTTACGAAGAAATCAAAATTAATAGCTGTATCATTAGTAGCGCTATTTACAGTACTTGGTTCTGCTACTATAGCAGGAGCGGCATCACTGGTTGGCGATACATCAGTAAAAGTTGCTGAGGTAACAGAATGTGAGAAACAGGAATATATATTACATAATACGGAATATTATGAGCCGGCAGATGCTGAATCAGATGGCATTATTGATGTGTATGATGAGGATTTGGATGATGGCATAGATACATTATCATCAAGCGGTGATATTTCGTGGGATGTATATGCCGGAATGAGAAGGTCAACATCAAGCTTTCATGCTGATTCGGGACAGAGAATTGTTGTAAGTGTATTTTCTGTAAGTCCGCTGCATACAGTGAGAGCTGGCATAATTCAGCCGGATGGTTCTAAAAGATATGTACTGATTAATAGTGACTCACATATATTTGAACTTACCATGAGTGGTTCATACAGAGTTTATATACAGAACGATTCAACAGATAAAGTCAGAGTTGAAGGATATTATGGCACATATTAATAAATGTTGTTAATAATAAATGTGATTAATAATGGCTGGGATGGAGAAGATATGAAGATATTGCATTGTGCAGATATTCATCTGGATTCAGCTATGACAGCCAATCTTGATAAAGATAAAGCAAAGGAAAGAAAAAGTGAACTGCTTGCGTCTTTTAAGGATATGGTTGGATATGCAGTCAGGGAGAATATCGGGATTATTATAATTGCTGGAGATCTGTTTGATACAAGAAATATATCAGTTACTGCCAGAAAAGAAGTATACAATATAATAGCTGGGAATTCGGGTGTCAGATTCTATTATCTTCAGGGTAATCATGACAATGGAAGCTTCATATCTTCTCTTGATGATGTACCAGATAATCTTTTTATGTTTGGGAAAGAATGGACAAGTTACAACGCCGGAATTATTGATAATGGCAGCATTATGAGAAATGTTGTCATAAGCGGCGTTGAGCTTGACAGTGATAATGCGGGAAGAATATATGGAAGTCTTTCACTTAATGCGTCTAACTTTAATATAGTGGTGTTACATGGACAGGAAGCATCGCATGTTTCTAAGAATAATGCACAGGTAATCAGTCTTAAAGATCTTAAGAACAGAGGTATTGATTATCTTGCACTTGGTCATGTGCATGAATATTCAAGTGACAGACTTGATGCAAGAGGGGTGTATTGTTATCCTGGATGTCTTGAGGGCAGGGGCTTTGATGAAGCAGGGGAACATGGCTTTGTCGTTCTGGATATAGATGATGAAACAGGCAGACAGGATTCATATTTCGTACCATTTGCAAGAAGAAATATATATGTTGAACAGGTTGATGTTACAGGGTGTGATAATACATTTGAAATAGAACAGCGTATAAGAGCATTTCTTGATAAGGCGGGATTTAACAGTGACAGCCTTGTTAAGATAGAATTGACAGGCTCACTTGACGTTGAGTGTGAGAAAGACATTAATTATCTGTGCAAGCAGTTTGAAGATGGTTTCTATGCATTTAAGATAAAAGACTGTACAGTTTTCCGCGTGGATTATATGTCTTATGAACATGATGTTTCACTTAAGGGTGAATTCATAAGAAATGTAATGGCGCGTACAGGAATAAGCGAAGATGATAAGGCTGAGATTATAAGATTCGGATTACAGGCATTACAGGGAGAGGAGATGGGCTGATGAGACTTATCAGTTGTACAATTGAGAATTTTGGAAAACTGAATAATGTTACTTATGATTTCTCTGAGCAGTGCAATACCATCCGTGAAGATAATGGATGGGGAAAGAGTACACTGGCAGCTTTTATCCGTGTAATGTTTTATGGGTTTAATAATGAGAATAAGAAGAAACTCACTGAGAAGGAAAGAAATCGTCTTATGCCATGGCAGAAAGGCGTGTATGGCGGTGAGGTTGTGTTCGAGGCGAATGGAATAGTTTATTCGCTTCGAAGAACTTTCGGTAAGAAGCAGGCAGATGATGAATTTATGCTTGTGAGAAAAGATACTAATATGGAATGTAATGATTTTTCTTCAGATATAGGAGAGGAATTGTTTAAGATAGATTCACAGTCTTTTGAGAGAACTGTATTCATAGGTCAGAGTGATTGCGTTACATCTACAACAGACAGTATTAATGCAAAGATTGGTAATCTGGCAGATAATACAGATGATATTAATAATTTTGAGACGGCTGTCGGAAAGCTTACGTCAGAGATTAATAATATAACAAGTACAAGAGCTACAGGTTCAATTGCTAAAAGAAGATCAAGAATAACTGAATTACAGGCTCAGATTAATAATTATTCTGAGATTGACAGGACTATTGAAGAGCAGACCGGAATAAGGGATGAACTTTGCAGGAAAAGAGAAGAACTTAAGGCTCACAAAGAAAAAATGCAGGAACAGCAGAAGGTTTTAAGTGCTAAGAAGGATGTTCAGGCATTAAAGGAAAAGTATAAGTTACTTGGCAGAGACTGCGATAATAAGAAGAACACATTTGAAAGATACAAAGAATACTTTAATGATGATATTCCTGACAGGCAGGATGTAAGGAATCAGCTTGAAATTCTGGATGATGCTGGAAGAATAAGCGGAATGATTAAGAATATTGATGATTCAGAATGTAAGCGTTTTGAAGAACTTAAGGTGATGTTTGAGGACGGAACTCCGGAGGCTGAAGTCCTTGATGAATGGCAGAATCTGGTCAGAAGACTTGAGGAGTTAAAGAAGGAGACTGCTAAGAATAGTTTGTCTCTGGAAGAACAGGATAAACTTAATCAATATAAGAAGCGCTTTGCGACAGGAATACCTGCTGATGATGAGATTAGCAGAATACATGATATGTGGGCTGGTGCGCAGGCGAGACAGAATTCTCTGATTGGTAAAGAGATGAAGCTTGATGTTGCCAGGGAGAATGAAGCTGCAAAGCTTGAGCGTGCTAAGGAATATAAGAATACAACTCTGCCTGGAATAATAGCGGGAGTTGTGTTGGCAGCTGCAGGTGTGGCATTGGCTGTTTTAGTGCTGGCAGCTGGAATTGCCATGATTATAGCAGGCATATGTATAGCGGCTGTATGTGCGATAGTCGGAGCATCAAAGAAAAAGAAGCATGACAGTGAATTTGCCAGAATAAGTGAAGAATCACGCGCAAAGATTGCGGCGATTACGGATGATATTAATGCTGATAAATACTATATTGCACAGGTGCAGGACAAAGTAAAAGAATTCTGCAATATATATCATATTGCATATAATGAAAATCTTGCATGGGAGCTTTCAAGGCTGTCACACGACAAAGACGATTATCGGGAACTGTCAGACAGAGAAGCTGGTCAGAGTAATACTGAATTACTTGACGAGATACAGAGGCTGGATGCAAGAATATCAGCATTTCTGAAAGAGTATAAGGGAACATATGATATTACTAAATATGACCTTGGAATTGAAAGAATAAGAAATGATGTGGCTGATTATAAGAGAATCAGTGAGGAGTTGTCTAAGCAGAATGGATACAGGAATGAATATGAGCAGAAGATAACCGGAATAACACATTTTCTTAAGTTATACATCAGGGCTTATAATGAAGAGGAAAGTATTGGAGAAATGCTTAGAGAGCTTGACAAAAAGCTTGATGAATATTATCGTGCTAAAAGTGAGTATAATTCTGCTTTGTCTGTTAAAGCAGAATTTGAGGCGGAGCATGATATAAGCATGCTGGTTGATGATGGCGAAACAGCTGATGAAAAGTCGCTTGAAGCAATCACAGCAGATATGATTCAGACTGATAGCATGCTTGAGAGTTATGCAGAGCAGATAGCACAGTGTAACAGACAGCTTGAAACACTTCAGACTCAGGCTGATGAATGTGACAGATTCAGAAGTGAGCTTGAAGAGCTTGAACAGATTCAGAATGAAGAGAAGAATAAAGAGAGACTGCTAAAGCTTACGAAAGAGATTATGGAAGATTCCAAGCAGTCATTTACTGCAAAATATATGGAGCCTGTAATGTCCGGCTTCAGAAAATATTTCACAATTCTTACAGGATATGAACCTGATGCATATAGTATCGGAGCAGATACGAGCCTTACAGTAATGGAACAGAACATGCCAAGAGACATAAGTTATCTTAGCGCCGGAAAGCAGGATCTTGTAGGTGTATGTATGAGAATGGCACTTGTTGAGGCTATGTATAAGGATGAGAAACCATTTCTTATATTTGATGATCCATTTGTCAATCTTGATGATAACAATATTAAGGGCGCAATGAGGCTTCTTGATGAGATAGCAAAAGATTATCAGGTTATATATTTTACATGCAGTGAGAGCAGAATACACAATTAATATAGAATACGTTTATTAAGGAGAGATACAATGGAAGAAGTTATTCAGTATGTACCTAATCTGTATGCGACTTTCTGGGCGCTTATACCGCCACTTGTTGCTATCATATTAGCGTTGATTACTAAAGAGGTTTACAGTTCGCTTTTTGTTGGAATTGTAATTGGAGGATTGTTTTACGGCAATATATTCCAGAGCGGGTTCAGTCTTGAAAAATCAGTTCTTCATATATTTGAAGATGGTCTTGTAGGAGTATTGTCAGACCCTTACAATGTGGGAATTCTTGTGTTCCTCGTCGTACTTGGAATCATGGTGTGCATGATGAACAAGGCGGGCGGCTCAGCAGCATTTGGCGAATGGGCTGGAAGACATATTAAGACAAGAGTCGGTGCACAGCTTGTTACAGTGCTTCTTGGAGTTCTTATATTTATTGATGATTATTTTAACTGTCTTACAGTAGGAAGTGTTATGCGTCCGGTAACGGACAAGCATAATGTTTCAAGAGCAAAGCTTGCATATCTTATTGATGCAACAGCAGCGCCAATCTGTATTATCGCACCTATATCTTCATGGGCAGCGGCAGTAACAGGTTTTGTTGAAGGTGAAGACGGCTTTGGAATATTTATTAAGGCTATTCCTTACAATTATTATGCGTTATTTACGATTGCAGCAATGCTTCTTATTGTTTTTCTAAAGGTTGATTTCGGTTCAATGGCAGTTCATGAGGCAAATGCAGCTAAAGGAGATTTGTATACAACTCCTGACAGACCATATGCCAATGCAACAGAAGATGTAATTAAGGGACGCGGCAAGGTGTTAGACCTGTTATTCCCAATTATTACACTTATAATATGCTGTATAATTGGAATGCTATATTCAGGAGATTTCTTCAAGGGCGTTGGCTTTGTTGACGCATTTTCAGGAAGTGATGCGTCAGTAGGACTTATGCTTGGAAGTTTCTTTGCACTTATAATTACAATTGTGTTCTATGCTGTAAGAAAGGTTCTTACTTTCAAGGAATCATGCGGATGCATACCAGAAGGCTTCAAGGCAATGGTACCTGCAATCCTTATTCTTACATTTGCATGGACACTTAAAGCAATGACAGACAGTTTAGGAGCTAAGGAGTTCGTTGCAGGACTTGTAAAGGGAGTGTCAGGCGGCTGGTTAAGTATCCTTCCGGCAGTTATATTCCTTGTTGCAGTATTCCTTGCATTCGCAACTGGAACTTCATGGGGAACATTTGGTATTCTTATTCCTATCGTTGTAAACACATTTTCAGGAACTAACCATACTATGATGATTATCTCAATCTCAGCATGTATGGCAGGTGCAGTATGTGGCGACCATTGTTCACCGATATCAGATACTACAATTATGGCTTCGGCAGGAGCACAGTGTAATCATATGAATCATGTGTCTACACAGCTTCCATATGTTATAGTGGTTGCAGTGATTTCGTGTGTGACATATGTTATTGCGGGATTTGTACAGAATCCAGTAGTTCCTCTTATTATTGGTTTCGTTATTCTTATAGGTGCATTTACTGGTATCAAATATATTAATAAGGGTAAGAGCAATGAATAATATAAAGGGAAGTCTTATACTGCTTCTGACTGCATTTATCTGGGGAACAGCTTTCGTTGCCCAGACAAGCGGTGCGGGGGCTGTAGGGACATTTACATTTAATGCTGCAAGGTCTTTAGTCGGGGCACTATTTCTTGCAGTTGTAATTATGATTAAGAATGTATTGGATAAAAGGAGCGATTCCGGCAGAGTCATTAACACAGAAAATAACAGCCTTCCACAGACGTGGCCTGTAGGTGCAGGCATAATATGCGGAATTGTTCTTTTTGCAGCAATGACTTTCCAGCAGTATGGAATAAGTGTGTATCCTGAAGGTGTAGCGGCATCAGGAAGGTCAGGCTTTATCACAGCAACTTATGTTGTTATGGTTTCAGTTGTATCTGTGTTTCTTGGAAAGAAGATGCACTGGATAATCGGAGTTTCTGTTGCAGGCTGTGTTGCCGGAATGTATCTTTTATGCATGTCTGGCGGAATATCAGGGATATATCTTGGAGATGTTCTGGTGTTCTTAGGGGCAATCTGTTTTACAATACACATTCTTGTTATTGATAAATTTTCCAGTGCAGACAGCATGAAAATGTCGTGTATACAGTTTATAGTTATTGCAATTATTTCAGCATTTGTTATGATGTTTACGGAAAATGTTACATTTGCAGGAATTAAGGCAGCATTAGTGCCAATTCTTTATGCGGGTGTTTTATCAAGCGGTATAGCATATACGCTTCAGATGGTTGGACAGAAATATGCGCAGCCATCCGTTGCATCTATTGTTATGAGCCTTGAGTCAGTGTTTGCAGTACTTGCGGGCTGGGTTGTACTTGGAGAGGTGTTAAAACCAAGAGAGATAACAGGCTGTGTTCTGGTATTTGCATCAGTTATTCTGGCTCAGATACCGGGAATGAAGAAGGGTGATAGATAATGGGAAAGAAGATAATAGGAATAGTTTTACTTGTGCTGATTGTTTTTGGTGGTTATAAATTGTTTGCTAATGTTTCTGCCAATAATGTCAATTCTAACAGTATTCAGTTTTCCTATGATGATATTACGGCATATAAGGGTGATAATCCGTATGTTTATGTTAATGATAATAAGCCATACTTTACAAGTTCAGAGATTACAGATGAGTCATATCTGAAATACGGACCACTTGACAGCCTTAAAAGAGGTACATCAGCAATGGCATGTATTAATTATGATTCTATGCCTGCAGAAGATGATAAGAGGGGCGATTCTGACAGTATTCATCCAACTGGATGGAATAATACGAGCTACGAAGAGATTGGTGGCGACTGTCAGGCAAGAGCGCAGATTATTCCATGGTGTTTCGGTGGCTCTGATACGGATAAGAAGAATTATATAACTGCCAGTCCATATATGAAGCAGAATATGAGTGTGTATGAAACAAAGGTTGCAAGATATATGGAAAAGACTTCTAATCATGTAATGTACAGAGTAACACCTGTATTTAACAGGGAAGAGCTTATGTGCAGAGGAGTTCTTATGGAAGCATATTCTGTAGAAGATAATGGCGAGGGAATATGCTTTAATGTTTTCCTGTACAATGTCCAGCCGGGACTTGATTACATATATTCTACAGGAGAATCAAAATACACAGGTCTGTATCTTAATACTGCGTCACAGATACATGATGTTTCACAGGATTACAATTATGTGCTTAACAGTAAGACTATGGTTATTCATACACCTGACTGTGAAAATGCGTCAAGAATTGGTACTAAGAATAAGATATATTCATATTCAGAAAGAGATGAACTTATAGGTGCAGGATATGCAGCTGCAGAATGCTGCAACCCATAAGTGACAGTTTATAACTTTTTAACAATTGTTCATAATTGCTATACAGACATAGCAGGAGATTTCTGGTAATATAAATCTATCGAATCAATATTTTAATACAGAGAGGAGATAGGGGTATGAACAATAGTTTTGAGAGTTTCGAATTATCTACAGAGCTTATATTTCAGAGGTTTCTGATGGATAAGGAGAGAAGAAAGAATTTTTACAATGGTCTTGAGCTTGCAGATTATATAGCACTCAAGGTTATGGAAAAGGATTGCATTGATGGAAAGGATAAGACATATCTTAAGGATTTGTCTTCATTTATGAGAATATCAATTCCTCAGACATCGGCAATCGCAAGCAGTCTTAAGGACATGGGCTATGCTTTATGGAAACATGATGGCAAGGGAACAGATGGTACATATCTTGTGTTCACTGATGCCGGAAGAGATTTCTTGAAGAAGAGAGAAGATAATAACAGGGAATACTATGGTAATGTTATTGCTGAACTCGGAGAAGAAAGAACTACTCAGATACTTAGTGATATGAGAACTCTTGTTGAAGCTATGGAGCATGCGTCAGAAAAGATGCACCTTAAGGAGGCAGATTAATACTTTATAGTACAAGGGAGAATAAAGCAATGAGTAATGTTAATACTAAGAGCAATGTGAGAACGATAGCGGTGACGGGTATGCTTTCAGCAGTAGCAGTAGTTCTTATGTATCTGGAGATACCAATTCCTATTATGCCGGGGTTTATCAAGTTTGATTTCTCGGATCTTCCAGCGTTACTTGGTGCTTATGCACTTGGACCTGTAGCGGGTGTTATAATATGCCTTATTAAGAATGTTGTACATCTGGCGGCTTCACAGAGCATGCTTGTCGGAGAACTTTCTAACTTTATACTCGGTTCCGTATTCGTGTTCATAGCAGGAATTGTTTATAAGAAGAAAAAGACCAAGACAGGAGCATTGCTTGGCGGTTTATGTGGAGCTGTGGCAATGGGCGTGTTCAGTGTGTTCTCGAATTATTTCATAGTATATCCGGTATATTATAAGCTTGCTATGCCGGAAGTGGTAATATTAAGTCTGTATCAGGCTTTAATTCCATCTATGAAATCAATTATGCAGTGTCTGATATGTTTTAATCTTCCATTTACAATAGTTAAGGGACTTATTGATGTGGGAATATCAATGCTTATATATAAGCCATTGTCTCCACTTCTTAAGGGGAAACATTAATAATATTATATAGAATGATGTAATATGCCAGAACTTTGGTTAAATCTGAAGTTTTGGCATATTTTTTTGCTTTTTACAGACACTAACAGATATGCGATTGATACACAATGCATATTTAACAAACGCATTTTAAAAAAGATTTGTACAAAATGCACAAAAAATATCTGAAAGTTTGTGAATGAGTGTGATTGATTTTGAATGAATATGATTGTATTATAATTATAACAAAAAGGTCGTGAAACCAGAAAGGAGCAGCAATGATATATACGGTAACATTTAATCCATCACTGGATTATATAGTGGAAGTTAAGAATTTTGAACTGGGAATGACGAACAGAACATCATATGAGCATATGCTTCCGGGTGGCAAAGGAATTAATGTTTCAATAGTTCTTAATAATCTTGATTTTGATACAACAGCATTTGGATTTGTGGCCGGATTCACAGGAAAACAGATATGTGACATGGTTTCAGAATATGGTATCAGGACGGATTTCATTAAAGTAGAGAATGGATTTTCAAGAATTAATATGAAACTTAAGAACATTGATGGAACAGAGATTAACGGAATGGGTCCTCACATATCAGAAGAGAATGTTCATACTCTTGTCAGTAAAATTGATGGTCTTACGGATGGTGATGTTCTTGTTCTTGCGGGAAGTATTCCTTCATGTATATCAGATGATATATACAGCAGAATTATGGAAAGACTACAGGGAAGAGGCGTTAAGATTGTAGTGGATGCAACAAGCAGACTTCTTCTTAATGTTCTTGAATATCATCCGTTTCTCATTAAGCCTAACCAGCATGAGCTTGGTGATATATTTGGGGTTAAGCTTGAGACTAAGAAAGATGTTATTCCATATGCAAGGAAGATGCAGGATATGGGTGCTATGAATGTACTGATATCAATGGGAGGCAAAGGCGCAGTTCTTATTGACGAACATGGAAAAGTATATGAAGCGGATGCACCAAAGGGTGAACTTAAGAATTCAGTAGGTGCAGGAGATTCAATGGTTGCGGGATTTATGGCAGGATATCTTCAGACTCGTAATTACGAAGATGCATTCAGAATGGGAGTTGCAACAGGAAGCGCCAGTGCATTTTCAGAAAATCTTGCAACGAAAAGAGAGATTTCGGAGGTATTAAAGCGGGTAGAGGTTACCAGTAAGGGATAATGTAACGAATGGAGATAATTCGTAGAATGGAGGTATTTTATGAGAATTACGGATTTACTTGATAAGAGAAGTATCAATCTTAATGCTACACCTAAGTCAAAGAGCGAAGCGCTTGATATGGCTGTTGAGCTTATGGCAAAGAGCGGAAAGATTGATGACATTGAAAGCTATAGAGCTAAGGTCTATGCAAGAGAAGAAGAAAGTACAACAGGTGTTGGAGAAGGAATTGCAATTCCTCATGGCAAATGTAGTGCAGTTAATGCACCGGGACTGGCAGCAATGGTTATTAAGGACGGAGTTGATTTTGCATCGCTTGATGATGAGCCGGTTAAGATTCTTTTCCTTATAGCAGCACCAGATACTAAGGATAATGTACATCTTGATGTATTAAGTAAGTTATCAGTACTTCTTATGGACGAGGATTTCGTGGCAAAGCTTATGCAGGCAGGAAGTCCGGAAGAGTTTCTTGAAATCATAGACGGAGCGGACGAGGAAGCCAAGAGCATTGATGAGAGACTTGAAAAGGAAGACGACAAGCCGGCTAAGATTCTTGCAGTTACTTCTTGTCCTACAGGAATTGCACATACTTATATGGCTGCAGAAGGTCTTGAGAAAGCAGCAGCTAAGGCAGGCTGTGCAATCAAGATTGAGACAAGAGGTTCTGGCGGTGCTAAGAATGTATTGACAGATGCAGATATTGAATCAGCAGAATGTATAATTGTTGCAGCAGATGCACAGGTTCCTATGGAACGATTTGATGGCAAGAAGGTAATTGAGTGTCAGGTATCAGATGGAATTAATAAGGCAGACGAACTTATAAAGAAAGCTCTTGCGGGGGATGCTCCTGTATATAAGGCTGGAACTTCTGAAAAGAAAGAAAATACATCAGCCAAGAAGAGCGGCGGCATAGGACATAAGATATATACACAGCTTATGAATGGTGTATCACACATGTTACCTTTCGTTGTAGGCGGAGGTATCCTGATTGCCATAGCATTTCTTATCGATGGTTTAAATGTTGATATGAATGCATTGTCAGAGGCAGAACGAAGCAACTTTGGTACTATAACTCCTGTTGCGGCATTGTTTAAGACAATCGGTGGAGCAGCATTTGGATTCATGCTTCCTGTTCTGGCAGGATTTATCGCAATGGCTATCGGTGACAGACCGGCACTTGCACTTGGTTTTGTAGGTGGTTATATAGCTGCTAATGGAAAATCCGGCTTCTTAGGTGCTTTAGTTGCAGGTTTTGCGGCAGGTTACCTTATAGTTCTTTTAAGAAAGTTATGTGACAAGTTACCAGAGGCATTGGAAAAGATAGCACCTGTACTTATCTATCCGGTAGTGGGTATTCTGGTAATCGGACTTGGAATGACATTTATAATAGAGCCTGTCATGGGCGGAATTAACACAGGACTTAACAGCTTCCTTGCAGGAATGGGAAGCACAAGCAAGGTTCTTCTCGGATTCATACTTGCAGCCATGATGGCAATTGATATGGGTGGCCCATTCAATAAAGCAGCATATGTTTTCGGAACTGCTTCTATTGCAGCAGGTAATTATGATATAATGGCAGCAGTAATGATAGGTGGTATGGTTCCACCATGTGCGATTGCTCTTGCAACAATACTTTTTAAGAATAAGTTCACTAAGGAAGAAAGAGATGCCGGCCCGACTAACTTTATTATGGGACTTGCATTCATAACAGAAGGTGCAATACCTTATGCGGCAGCAGATCCTTTACATGTTATACCAGCATGTATCATAGGTTCAGGTGCAGCGGGCGCTATCAGTATGTTTTTCAAATGTACTTTAATGGCTCCACACGGTGGTATCTTCGTATTCCCAGTAGTAGGTAATGCAATATATTATGTAATTGCACTTGTTGTAGGAACTATTATCTCTACAGTATGTTTAGGACTCTTTAAGAAAAAAATAGCTTAAGAAAGGTGGATTTAATTATGAAGGAATTTAAGTATGTTATTACAGATGCAGAAGGAATACATGCTCGTCCAGCAGGAGAGCTTGTAAAGGCAGCTAAGGAATTCAGCAGCAAGATTACTCTTACTAAGGATGGAAAGTCAGGAGACTGCAAGAAAATCTTCGGTATTATGGCACTTGCTGTAAAATGCGGTAACGAAGTTACAATTACTGTAGAAGGTGAAGATGAAGAGGCTGCAGCAGCTAAGATTGAAGAATTCATGAAGAGCAATATGTAGCAGTCAGGAGGTGCGCATGAATAAATATACTGGAAAGAGTGTATTTGGAGGCATTGCTATAGGTAAGATAATGGTTTATGAGAAAGGCGAGCATCAGGTTAAGCGTGTGAAGATTACTGATGTGGAAGCGGAGAAGAACCGTTACTATGAAGCTATAGATACAGCCTTTAAACAACTGGGGGAACTTCATGATAAAGCACTTCGCGAAGTAGGCGAGGCTAATGCGGCAATATTTGAGATTCATCAGATGATGCTTGAAGATGACGATTATAAGGAATCTGTTGAGCATATTATTGAGAGTCAGATGGTGAATGCAGAATATGCCATCGCCCAGACAGGGGATAATTTTTCGCAGATGTTTGCAGCTATGGACGACGAATATATGCGAGGAAGGGCAGCAGATGTTAAGGATATTACAGAAAGACTGTTAGGAATACTTTCTGGAAATACAGGAAGTGGTGTTGATGCAGATGAGCCTGTTATTATGGTAGCGGAGGATTTGGCACCATCAGAGACAGTCCAGATGGATAAGAGCAAGATTTTATCATTTGTTACACAGAAGGGTTCGGTTAATTCCCATACTGCGATTCTTGCAAGAACAATGGGAATTCCTGCATTAATTGGTTCTGATATTGTTATTGATGAATCACTTAATGGCAAGCTTGGTGTTGTTGATGGAACTAATGGTGTTGTATACATTGACCCTGATGAGGCAACTCTGTCAGCAATGCAGGAAGAACAGCGCAAAGACAACGAGAAGAAAGCTCTTTTGCAGGAACTTAAAGGCAAGGAAGATGTGACCTTAGATGGCAAGAAGATTAAACTTTATTCTAATATAGGTAACATTAAGGACCTTGCAAATGTTATTGCCAATGACGCAGCAGGAATCGGACTGTTTCGAAGTGAATTCATATATCTTGAATCTGATACATTTCCAACAGAAGAGGAACAGTTCAACATATACCGTACTGTAGCTGAAAGCATGGCAGGAAAACCGGTTATTATAAGAACTCTAGATATAGGCGCAGATAAGCAGTGCGATTATTTCGGACTTGATAAAGAGGACAATCCGGCACTTGGTCTTAGAGCAATCAGAATATGTCTTACAAGACCAGAGATATTCAAGACACAGCTCCGCGCACTTTACAGAGCAAGTGCATATGGAAACATATCTATCATGTACCCTATGATAATCAGTGAGCAGGAAGTTGATAAGGTTAAGGTTATTGAAGATGAAGTGAAGGCTGAGCTTACAGAGCAGGGAATTGAGTTTGGTAATCCTAAGACTGGAATCATGATTGAGACCCCGGCAGCAGTAATGATGAGCCGTCAGCTTGCCAAGAAGGTTGACTTCTTCAGTATCGGAACTAATGACCTGACTCAGTACACACTTGCTATTGACCGTCAGAATACAAAGCTTGATGATTTCTACGATGCACATCACCCAGCCGTTCTTGCCATGATAAAAATGGTTGTCGAGAATGCACATGCAGAAGGCATCTGGGCAGGTATCTGCGGTGAACTTGGTGCAGACACAACACTCACAGAGGAATTCCTTAAGATGGGCGTCGATGAACTTTCAGTTTCAGCCGGCAAGGTGTTGGCTGTCAGGAAGGTGATTCGTGAGACTAGGGTGTCTTAGGAGATTGCTGCGGGGGTTGGAGGCATCACTTCATTGTTGCGTCGGCGTGATTTGGTTGTTTTGGCAATTTGGTGATTTCGCGTGATATTCTTGTGAGAAACTCATGGAAATTGTTAGTCAATACCTGAAATCGTACGGGAAAATGCCTGCTTCCTATAAGAAACATTTTTTGTGTTGATTGATAGGTAGTTTTGGCAGGGAAATTGAAGATTTAGACTTGAAAAGCCTATAAGATTGTTTTGCGGAAACAGCTTATAGGCTTTTTTAATGCTGCATTGGCTTGAATATGATGTTTTGATGGAAAAATCGCCTATAAGAAGTTGTAAAATGCGACTATTGATAGGTATCAGGTTAAATGAGTAATATATTATGGAAGATAAATAACCGAGTAGAATATGTGAAA
>CAVBPJ010000018.1:0-41273 GCA_963597265.1 Evtepia sp.
GGGTGATTCAGCAGCTAAGGCGGCAATCTTAAGAGATAAAGAAGCAGAACTTAAGAAGGCAATCCGTAATGCAGATTATATGGTTCCTTGTACTAAGGAAGAGACTGATGAGGAAGTATCAATTTCCCATCCATATGTAGATATTACAGATAAGGTAAGTCATAAGGAAGGTGAGCAGGTTCTTGCACTTCCAGTATTTACAGATGGTTTAGAGATGGAAAAATGCTATGCAGGAAAGCATGAAGATATGCTTTATACATATATGGAACTTCTCAAGACAGTTAAGGAATTAGGTGCTTCAGGAATAGTTATCAATCCATTAGGAGTAAGCTATTACGTTCCAGCTGATATAATGAAACAGCTTTTAACAATGTAATGAAGCAATAAAAGAATAAAATGTATAATTAAAAGACACACTGGTAAAGTAATAGCTGGTGTGTCTTTCTGAAATTCAGGGAAGGAGGAAGTAATGGAAAGAGTATATATTGCAATTGATCTCAAATCATTCTATGCAAGTGTTGAGTGTGTTAAAAGAGAATTAGACCCGCTTACAACGAATCTTGTTGTTGCTGATGCTTCAAGAACAGCCAAAACAATATGTCTTGCTGTTACTCCTTCTCTTAAGAAATATGGACTTTCGGGACGAAGCAGACTTTTTGAGGTAGAACAGAAGGTAAAAGAGATAGAGGAAAGAACCGGTGAAAAGCTGGATTATATTACAGCAGTTCCAAGGATGGGACTTTATATTGAGTACTCATCAAAGATATATTCTGTGTATCTTAAGTATTTCAGCAAAGATGATATAACGGTGTACAGTATAGATGAAGTATTTATTGACGCGACAGATTATATGAAAATGTACAATATGACGGCAAGACAGCTTACTTCTAAGGTTATTGAAGATGTATATAAGGAAACACGCATTACGGCAACGGCAGGAATTGCACCTAATCTGTATCTGTGCAAGATTGCAATGGATATAGTTGCAAAGCATATTCAGGCAGACAAGAATGGCGTGCGGATAGCAGAGTTAAGTGTCAATGATTACAGAAGAATGTTATGGAACCATACACCTCTTACGGATTTCTGGCGGGTAGGACCAGGAATATCAAGACAGCTTGAAAGACACGGAATTAAGACTATGGGTGATATTGCGAGAATGTCACTTGAAGATGAGGACTGGCTGTATAAGCAGTTTGGCGTAGATGCAGAGATTCTTATCGATCATGCATGGGGATATGAACCATGTACAATTGCAGATATCAAGAAATATAAACCAAAGGCAAGCAGTCTGTGTTCCGGTCAGGTGTTAAAAGAGCCATACACATTTGAAGACGCAAGAATTGTTGTTGGTGAGATGGCAGATGAGCTGGCACTGGATTTAGTTGATAAAGGGCTTGTAACTGATTCAATTGCGTTAAATGTAACTTATGACAGGAAAAATGTTGATGAAGGAACCTACAAGGGTGAAATCCATGTGGACAGATATGGAAGGGAAATTCCTCAGGGGCTTAATAAATCTGTCTCGCTTACAACATGTACATCTTCATCAAAGCAGTTAAGAGAGGCTTTTCTTGATATATACGACAAATACACCAACAGAAAATTATATATCAGAAAGTTGAATCTTACAGTTGCCAACCTGACTAATGAGGGTTTCCAACAGTTTGACATGTTTACAGACCAGACGCAGCTTGAACGGGAAAAGAAGATGCAGCATGCAATGCTTGATATCAAGAAAAAGTTTGGAAAGAATGCGGTTATGAAAGCCAACAACCTTCAGAGCAAGGCAACTGCGATTGAAAGAAATGGTCAGATTGGAGGTCACAGGGCATAGCTTATGGGTAAATATGATGATATAATTAATATGAAATGGCCAAGACCGAGTAACAGACCAAGAATGGATATGGAAAGCAGGGCTAAGATTTTCCTGCCTTTCTCTGCATTGAAAGGTCTTGGAAATGCCATTGATGAGCAGAATAAGACCAAAGATAATATGAGAGAATACGAATATTTTGACGAGGAGAATAAGGGAGAAGAGTTTTATGAGTAATACAATGAAAGAGAATAAAATGGGTACAATGCCTGTTAATAAGCTTCTTATTAATATGGCTCTGCCAATGATGATATCAATGCTTGTACAGGCATTGTATAATGTTGTCGACAGCATATTTGTTGCAAGAATAAGTGAAGAAGCACTTACAGCGGTGTCTATGGCATTCCCGATGCAGAACCTTATGATAGGTGTTGCAGGTGGTGTGGGTGTCGGTACTAATGCGCTGCTTTCAAGGGCTTTAGGTGAAGGAAAACATGAGGAAGCTGATAAAATGGCTGTTCAGGGTATATTCATAACAGCATGCAGTTATATAATATTCCTTTTTATTGGACTTTTCTTTGCAAGAGAGTTCTTTGTGATTCAAGGGGCTAACGAAGTAATAGCTGATTATGGTTATGATTATCTTTCAGTTATTCTTATTGTCAGCTTTGGATGCCTGTTCCAGATGATATTTGAGAGATTATTACAGGCTACCGGAAGAACATTTTACAGCATGATTACACAGGGTACAGGAGCAATTATCAATATTATTCTCGACCCTATACTTATATTCGGTCTGCTTGGTGCGCCTAAGCTTGGTATTGTAGGTGCGGCAGCAGCCACAGTTGCAGGACAGATTGTTGCTGCTATTATGGCGGTTATATTCAATCTTAAGGTTAATAAAGAGATACATATTACATTCAAGGGCTTCAAACCATCAGGAAAAAGAATTGGTAATATCTTATTCATAGGTATTCCATCAGTTCTTATGGTTGCTATTGGTTCAGTTATGACATTCTGCATGAATAAGATTCTTGTTGTGTTCACATCAACAGCAGTTGCCGTATTCGGTGTGTACTTTAAGTTACAGAGCTTTGCATTTATGCCGATATTCGGTATGAACAGCGGAATGGTCCCTATTATAGCTTACAACTATGGTGCCAAGAATGAAGAACGTGTAATTAAAACCCTTAAGCTGGCAGTAATGTATGCAGAGATTATAATGATTCTTTTCATGATAGCTGTACAGTTGTTCCCAGTGCCTATGCTTTCACTGTTTAATGCATCTGATGATATGATAAGAATGGGTGTGGTTGCCTTGAGAACAATATCTATCAGCTTTATATTTGCAGGAATATGTATTATATGCAGTTCGTTCTTTCAGGCACTTGGAAGCAGTATATACAGCATGCTTGTGTCATTTGTAAGACAGATTATATTCCTTGTGCCTTGTGCTTATATTTTCTCTAAAACAGGGAATGTTAATCTTGTATGGTGGGCATGGCCTATCGCAGAGCTTGCTTCAGTTGCATTAAGTGTATTCTTCTTTGTAAGGGTAAGAAAGAAGAAATTCGCATTTATGGAACAGTAACAGATATAATTCAGAAAGATGAGGATAAGATATGAACAGACATATAGAAAAAGCTAAAGAACTCCGTTCACCGGAAAAATGTTATAACTGTGCGGAAACTATCATGATGGCTTATGCTGATGATTTGGGATTAAGCGAAACACAGGCAGAATGTCTTGGCTGTAATTTTGGCGGTGGCATGAAATGCGGCGGAACATGTGGTGCAATCACCGGAGGACTTATGGTGCTTGGAGCACTGGGAGTAAGCAGTCCGGGGGCTGTCGGAGCATTTCAGAGAACTATCAGGGATAATCACAACGGCATGACTAACTGTGCAGACCTTTTAAGAGACAATGCATTAAAAGGCGGAGAGAAGAAGGCTCATTGCGACAGCATGATTATGGAATCAATAAGACTTATTGACGAACTGACGGGTAAAGATAAATGATATTGTTGATAATATTTATCAATAAGATATAGTGAATTATATAGTAAAATGTGATAAAGTAAGCAAGGTTAGGGCTTTCTAACCTATGCTTACTTTTTTTGTGCCTGTTAATGATAAATTTTAACCTATTGACACAAAATTAATAAGTGCTAATATAATGAATATATGAACGATTGTTCATATAATGATATGAGAGGGCATGCCCAAAGGAGGTAAATATGTTTTTAGAGATTAAGGGAATCAAAAAGCATTATGGAGAAGGCGAGAGCCGGGTGGAAGTACTGAATGGTATAGACATAGAGGTTAATAAGGGAGAAATTGTTGTATTACTTGGTCCATCAGGTTCTGGTAAGTCAACACTGCTTAATATTATTGGTGGTATTGATGACGCAGATGAGGGGTACATATCTATAGATGGCGAGAAGACAGCAGATATGAATGAGAAGCGTCTTACACAGTACAGAAGAAAACATCTTGGATATGTTTTCCAGATGTATAATCTTATACCTAATCTTACAGTAAGAGAGAATATTGAGGTTGGTGCTTACTTAAGTGATAAGGCACTTGATACAGACGAGATTCTTAACACATTAGGTCTTTCAGATCATGCTGACAAGAAGCCTAACCAGTTATCAGGTGGTCAGCAGCAGAGAACTTCAATCGGAAGAGCACTTATTAAGAATCCTGATATTCTTTTATGTGATGAACCTACAGGAGCACTTGATTACAACACATCTAAGGATATTTTAAAGCTTATTGAAGATGTTAATAAGAAGTATGGTAATACTATAATAATAGTTACACATAATGATGCTATCAAGAATATGGCAGACAGAGTTATTACATTAAGAGATGGAAGAATCCGTAAGAACTATGTTAATGATAACAAGATTGCAGCAGCAGACCTTGAGTGGTAAGAGAGGAGTTAATTATGAGAAATCCTTTAAATAAGCGTCTGCCAAGAGAATTAAAGCATGACTTTGGTAAATATCTTGTTATATTTTTATTCATGGTTATGATGATTTCGTTAGTCAGCGGATTCCTTGTAGCAGACAACAGTGTTAAGCACTCATATGATGAGGGCTTTGAAAAATATAATATTGAAGATGGACATTTTGCATTAGATAAAGAGCCTGAAAGCTCACTTATAAAAGATATTGAGAATAAGACTGACAGCAAGCTGTATGACTTAAGATACTTTGAGGAAGATGAGGCCGACAGCGGTGCAACAATCAGAGTGTATAAAGACAGGACAGATGTCAACCTTGAGTGTGTTATGGAAGGTGAGATGCCAGTTGCTGATAATGAAATAGCACTTGACCGTATGTATGCACAGAATGCGAAGATTAAGGTTGGAGACACAATTAAGCTCGCAGGAAAAGAATTAAAGGTTACCGGTTTTGTGGCAGTTCCTGATTATAGCTGTCTTTTCGAGAATAATTCAGACATGATGTTTGATTCAACGAATTTTTCTATTGCTGTAATGACTGATAAGGGCTTTGAAAATGTTTCAAGTAATCATGTGAAATATAATTATGCATGGAAATATAACAAGGAAGTTTCAGGAGATAAGGCAGAAAAAGAAGCTTCTGATGATTTCCTTGCAAGTCTTGGAGATGTTATCAAAGAATACGACACAAAGCTTATGATGAGCGGTAATACTGATATTATCAGCATATCTGATTATCTTCCAAGATATACTAATAAGGCTGTTAATTTTACCGGTGAAGATATGGGTTCAGATAAGGCAACTATTATGCTTTTTGACTATATTGTAGTGGTTGTAATTGCATTTGTATTCGCTGTTACAACATCTAATACAATCAGTCAGGAGGCTGGTGTTATTGGAACTCTGAGAGCATCAGGTTATAAGAGAAGTGAGATTGTAAGACATTACATGGTGCTTCCTGTTGCTGTAACACTGGTTGCTGCGGTTGTTGGTAACATACTTGGTTATACAATTCTGGAAAAGGTGTTTGTAGATGTATATTATAACAGCTACAGCCTGTGTACTTACACAACACTGCTTAATGCAGAAGCATTTGTTGATACAACAGTTGTTCCGATTATTATTATGTTTGTTGTTAATCTTATTGTGCTTGAGAAGAAGCTGCGACTTTCTCCACTTAAGTTCTTAAGACATGAGCTTACTAACAGAAAGAAGAAAAAGCTTGTAAAACTCAGCCACAAGCTTCCTTTCATGACAAGATTCAGATTAAGAATAATGTTCCAGAATATACCTAATTATCTCACATTATTCTTAGGAATACTCATTGCAGGTGCGCTTGTTGTATTCAGTATCATGTTTGAGCCTCTTATTGATGATTATGCTGATGTTGTCAAGAAGTCACAGATATGTGATTATCAGTATGTGTTAAAGAGCCAGGCAGAGACTAATATTTCCGGCGCAGAGAAATACTGTGTGACATCGCTTGATACAACTGATGAGAAATATATGACGGATGATATCATGGTATATGGTATTCAGGATAACAGCAAGTATGTTGATATAGATATCAATGATGATGAGATACTTGTTTCTAACGGAGTAATGGTTAAATTCGGACTTAAAAAGGGTGATACATTTAAACTGAAAGACCCTTATTCTGATGAAGAGTACGAATTCACAATTGCAGGAAGTTATAAATATGATGCTGCACTTGCCGTATTCATGACAAGAGATAATTTTATTGATACATTTGACAAGGCTGATGATTACTTCACAGGATACTTCACAGATAAGAAGCTGACAGATATTGATGATAAATATGTTGCTTCAATAATTACATACGAAGATCTGATTAAAGTGTCTAACCAGATGAAGGTTTCAATGGGTGACACGATGTATATATTGAAGTATTTCGGAATTATAATGTTCGTGCTTCTTATGTATCTGTTATCTAAGCAGATTATTGAGAAGAATGCACAGTCAATTTCTATGACTAAGATTCTTGGTTTCAAGAATGGCGAGATTGGCGGACTGTATATTGTTGCAACTTCGATTATGGTAGTTATATCACTTGTTGTTTCTGTACCTATTGTAAATGCTTTGCTTAAATGGGCATTCTCATCATATTTGTACACTATGATGACAGGATATATTCCATATATGATAAGAAGAAGCTGCTTTGTGGAAATGGTTGTTATGGGAATTGTGTGCTATGCAGTTGTTGCGGTGCTTCAGCTTGTGAAGATAGCTAAGATTCCTAAGACGGATGCACTTAAAAATGTAGAGTAAAGGGTTTTATGGAGTTTTATGATGTATTGCACTTCAGACACGCTCCCGCTCGTGGAAGTGCGTAGCGGTACTAAGTTCACTGCTCCCTTCGGGAGTGCGTTCACTAAGTGCCGACGCACTTCCAACGGTCTGAAGGTGCAACACACCATAAAACAGGCCTGCCTGGTGTAGGCTCAGGCTCGTTTCCCTTTGGGAAACATCGCTTCTTTGCTGTCCCTTTGTGGGGCAGCTTTTTTTGTGTTGACAACCTAACGATTGTTAGATAAAATGTGTCTAACAGTTGTTAGGTGGAGGGGAGTTATGAATTCGACAAGAGAAAAGATTTTGGATGTTTCTTTGGAGTTGTTTTCACAAAGGGGATTTTCGGCGGTTTCTATTAGAGATATTTGTAAGTGTGTGGGGATTAAGGAAAGTTCTGTTTATTATCATTTTGAAAATAAGCAAAATATTTTTGATGTATTACTGGATAAGTTTTCTGAAATTGCAAAGGGTATGATGGCTCAGCTTGAAAATGGTCTTGCGGGTGGACAGGGCGGTTTTAAAGATGGGTTTAATATGGTTTCTGATTGCTTTTTTGAACAATACCTTATGAATGATTTCTGCAATAAGGTTATGCGGATTATGTTTATCGAGCAGTTTAATAATGAGGATGTACGAAAGCTGTATCAGCACTGGCTTATGGACGAGCCGTTGCATTTTCAGAGCAATATTTTTTCTGTATTGATGAATATGGGGATGATTCAGGCTTGTGACAGTGAATATCTTGCAGTTAAGTATTATGCTCCAATTTATTTCTATGCACAGAAATGGTTGTTTAATGGGGAATTAACGGAAGAACGCAAAGAGGCATTCCGTATTGCTGCATACAAGCATATACAGATGTTTTTTGGAGAAATAGGAGGTCATAATGGCTGACAATATTATTATCACGGGAGCAAATCAGGGTATTGGTTATTATATGGTGGAAAAGCTGCTTGCAGAGGGAAATAAGATATCGGTTCTGGATATTCATACAGACAATCTTGCGAAGCTAAAAGAAAAATACGACAGCCTCATTTATTATAAGGTTGATTTGAGAAATTATTATGAAATAAAGAGAGCGGTTGATGAAACGGCAGCAGAGTTTGAGACTATTGATATTGCTGTTCATAATGCCTGCAAATGTACATTTGAAAGAGAAAGCAAAACAGATTTAGATACATATAATGATGTTTTCAATGTTAATTATTTCGGCGCATTGCGTCTGGTAAAATGTGTTATTCCCTATATGTCAGCACAGAAAAAAGGACGGGTGATTTTTACAAGTTCAGGTGTAGGAGTGACAGGATTTATGAATATTTCGCCTTACAGTTCTACAAAGGGTGCATTAGAAGCGTTGGCAAAATGCTTAAGAATTGAATACGCAAAGGATAACATTACATTTCATATTATGCACCCGCCTCTTACAAGAACCGAATCAGCGTCACCTCTTCCTGTCCCTGAAGAGTTCAAGGCATTGCCTGAAAAGGTAGGTTATGGACTTGCAAAGCATATCAATTCAAAGAGGTTTATTATATGCCACAGTCTTAATCAGAAAATACAAACACTTGGCTGTTACTTGTTTCCAACGAAAATGGGAGATTTGCTTTCAAAGCTGACAGCTAATTATACTGAAACAAATGATACCTATAGGTAGTCGTATTATTGATGGATTTATAGGTAAAAATATGGAAAAATCTTGTATTATTTTGATTTTTATTCTGTAAACACCTATAAGACAGTTCATAGGACTCATCTTATAGGTGTTTTTTGCTGAAAATTCTAGAAAACAGCGGGAAAGTACCTATAAATGCTTATGAAAAATGATATTTATAGGAACGGCAATTTACATAGAAATCAGGTTGACATCACAAGAATATGCGGATATAATTACCTGCGGTAATTAACAAGAGTAATTAACAGAGGTAATTAATAAAATGATTACCTCCTGCGACTATATAACTTAAGGAGACGAATGTGTTATGAAACCAGACAAGATTAAGAGAATGCTGGACGCCTGTTATCTGGCGAAGAGGATCAGGGAGTTTCTGCCGGAGCTGCCAGATGGGGTTACTCCTGCTTATATTCAGTATATTGATGTGATTCATCATCTGTTGGAGACTAATGATTGTGTTAAGATTTCGGATATCAGTGACTGGCTTAATCTGCCAAGACCGGGTGTGACCCGTACTGTTAAGGAGATGGAATCTAAGGGATATCTTAAGAAGACTACTTCACAGGAAGATGCGAGGATAACCTATATTACGGTTACAGATAAGGGAGAAGAGCTGTCTAAGAAATATGATGCTGATTATTACAGCCGTCTTAGTGAATATTTGACAGATATTACTGATGAGGAGGCTGACGGTATGATTGAGACTATTAATAAATTCTATAAAGTTATGAGCGAGAGGAGAGTTGACATTGAATAATTCAAAAGCAGATTTTACACAGGGAAGTATATTAGGAAAGCTGATTCCTTTTATGATGCCGATACTTGGGGCATTAATATTACAGGCTGCTTATGGTGCAGTTGATCTTCTTGTTGTCGGAAGATTCGGAACAACAGAAGGACTTTCAGCGGTATCAACAGGAAGTCAGGTGCTTAACTTAGTTACATTTGTTATAACACAGTTTGCAATGGGTGTTACGGTTCTTATTGCAAGATATATAGGAGAGAAGAAGCCAGAACAGATAGGTGCTTTGATTGGCGGAGCTATCGTTGTGTTTGCAATGATTTCTGTTGTACTTTTTGTTATTATGATTGTGTTTTCAAGACAGATTGCGGTTGTTATGCAAGCACCCAAAGAAGCATTAGGTCTTACATCTGTATATGTAAAAATATGTGGTTCAGGAATATTCTTTATAGTTGCATATAATCTGCTTGCTGCGATATTCAGGGGACTCGGAGACAGCAAATCACCTCTTATATTCGTGGCTGTAGCATGTGTTATTAATATTGCAGGTGACCTTGTTCTTGTTGCAGGGTTAAATATGAATGCTGCCGGAGCTGCTATTGCGACAGTTGCAGCACAGGCGGTAAGTGTTGTATTTGCACTCGTATTACTTTTTAAGAGACATCTTCCGTTCAAGATAACTAAGAAGGATTTCTCTATTAACAGACATTGCAGAAGAGCATTAAAGGTTGGACTTCCTCTTGCATTACAGGAATTTCTTACACAGATTTCATTCCTTGCATTGTGTGCATTTGTCAACAGACTGGGCTTACAGGCTTCGTCAGGATATGGTGTTGCATGTAAAATAGTTAGTTTTGCAATGCTTATACCAAGTTCACTTATGCAGTCAATGGCGTCATTTGTTTCACAGAATGTCGGTGCAGGCAACGAAAAGAGAGCAAAGAAAGCGATGTTTGTCGGTATTGGTGTCGGGCTTGTGATTGGAAGTGTTGTATTCTTATTCGTAATGTTTAAAGGCAACCTTCTTACATCAATATTTACAACTGATGAGGCTGTTATACAGAATGGATATGATTACCTTAAGGGATTTGCGTTAGAGACAATTGTTACGACAATCTTATTCAGTATGATTGGTTACTTTAATGGACATGACAAGACAGTATGGGTAATGATTCAGGGGCTTACACAGACATTGCTTGTCCGTCTGCCATTTGCGTACTTCATGAGTATTCAGCCAGATACTAATCTTACTAAGATTGGTTTAGCTGCGCCAATAGCAACTATTTTCGGAATTGTGTTAAATGTGGTATTCTATATATGGTGTAACAGAAAAGATAAGGCAGTACATAACGGCTGATGATAAAAAATATCATTAAGTCTGTTTTGAGATGGAAAATATTGACATGAAATTTTAAAGATAATATACTCATAACAGTGTTATATAACACTGTTATAGATAGGAGGCGTGAGTGTCTAAGGCGGTTGAAGGTGTTACTGAGAAGATAGAAGAATGTGCCAGAAAAGAATTTAAGAGCAAGGGCTATGTTGAGGCTTCGTTAAGAACTATTGCAATGGAAGCGGGAACTACAACAGGTTCAATATATTCACGATATGGTGGAAAAGAAGGCCTTTTTTCAGCATTGGTTGAGCCGGCAGCAAAGGAGTTTACGGAAATCTTTGAAGATGTCCAGAAGAAATTCCATGCGATGGAGAGTGACAGGCAGACAGAAAGCCTTGATGAATACTCAAGAAATGGAATGATACAGCTTGTAGAGTATATGTATGACCATTTTGAAGAGTTTAATCTTCTGGTGAATTGTTCTTATGGTACGAAGTTCCAGAATTTTGTTGAACATCTGGTTGATATTGAGACAGATTATACATACAAATATATGGAAGCAGTCGGACTTAAGTTCAAGGAGGGCAGACCTTTAACAAAGGATTTCATGCATATTATGAATACCGCGCTTTTTGAGAGCTTTTTCGAGGTAGTAAGACACAATATGTCTAAGGAAGAGGCAATGGAGTATATTGATTTGCTTGAAAAGTATCATAGTGCAGGCTCGAGCGTAATATACAATGAATGTAAATAATAATATATGGCTGTCAGAAATGGCAGCCTTTATTTAAAAGTACGGGTTAGTGATATCTTACTCTGAATAGTGTTATATAACGAAGCAGTAAAGCAAGGAGGATTATTATGGCAAAGAAAGATGAAAAGCCAGATACAATTAAGCAGTTGTTTGAATATGCCGGTAATTACAGATATCTGACAATTGCGTCATGGGTACTTGCTACGATAAGTGCTTTCGTTGCACTTGTACCATTTTATTTTATATGGAGATTGATTAAAGAGGTGCTTCGTGTTGCACCTGATTATGGCAATGCGCAGAATCTGTCAGTATATGGCTGGAGTGCCGTTGCATTTGCAATAGGAGCAATGCTTATATACATAGGTGCATTGATGTGCTCACATCTGTCAGCCTTCAGGATTCAGGCTAACATGCGCTCAAAGCTTATGAGACATATACTTACACTTCCGCTTGGTTTCATGGACGAAGAGGGAAGCGGTAAGGTAAGAAAGATTGTCAATGAATCGAGTGCTGCGACAGAAACTTATATTGCACACCAGCTTCCTGACAAATGTGTTGCAACAGCCACACCAATCGGGCTTGCAATTCTTCTTTTAGTGTTTGACTGGAGATTAGGACTTCTGTGCCTTATTCCGGTTGTAATCGCATTTGCAGTAATGAGCTGCATGATGGGCGACAACATGAAAAAGAAGATGGCTGAGTACCAGAATGCATTGGAGGAAATGTCGAGCGAGGCGGTTGAGTATGTGAGAGGAATACCTGTTGTCAAGACATTTGGACAGTCAGTATTCTCATTCAAGAGATTCAGGGATTCCATTAAGAAATATGAAAAATGGACAGTGTCCTACACAAAGGATTTAAGAATCCCGATGATGGGTTATACTGCTGCGATTAATGCAGTATTCGCAATACTTATTGCGGGAACATTCCTTTTTGGAGGAGTTAAGAGTGGTACGGTAAATAACACATTTTTACTGAACCTGATGTTTTATATAATCATTACGCCTATTATTACCGTCACACTTACAAAGATGATGTATGCAGGCGAGAATACAATGATTGTTGAGGACGCACTTTCACGAATCAATGGTATCTTAGAAAGAAAGCCGTTGGAGCAGACTGCCGAGAAAAAGCACCCTGCGGATACATCTATCACATTTGAAAATGTGTCATTCAGATATCCTGGTGCGTCAAATGATGCGCTGCATGGGGTTAATCTTAAGATAAATGCAGGTGAGCAGGTTGCATTTGTCGGACCGTCCGGTGGTGGAAAGACGACGCTTGCAAGGCTTATCGCAAGATTTGCGGATGTCACAGAGGGCAATATATTAATCGGTGGTGTAAATGTTAAGAATATTGATGAGAAAGAGCTTATGGATACAGTATCTTTCGTATTTCAGGACAGCCACCTGCTTAAAATGTCTATTTTGGATAATGTCCGCATGGGCAATAAAAATGCTACAAGACAGGAGGTTATGGAGGCGTTAAAGAATGCACAGTGCGATGATATTATAGAGAAGCTTCCGGACGGAATAGACACGGTAATCGGTTCTAAAGGAACTTACCTGTCAGGCGGTGAAGCGCAGAGAATTGCTATTGCAAGGGCAATGTTAAAGAATTCTCCGATACTTATACTTGATGAAGCAACTGCATTTGCTGACCCTGACAACGAGGCAAAGGTTCAGGCTGCATTTGAAAGACTTTCACAGGGAAAGACAGTTATTATGATTGCCCACAGATTGTCATCAGTTACAGGCGTTGACCGTGTATATGTATTAAAGAATGGTGAGATTAACCAAAGCGGAAAGCATGATGATCTGGCAGAGTCAGACGGATTGTATGCACATATGTGGAAGGAATATAACAAATCAGTAAACTGGAAAGTGGGTATGTAATATGAAAGAAAAACTTATGCATAAATATGCCCTTTCAAGTCAGGGCGCTAAGGATATGATTAAGGCATTCATATCAGTTACAGTATCTGATTTGATACTGATGATACCTGTGTCTTTATTGTATTTTCTTGTTAAAGATTATATGGAAGGAAATCTGGCAGGAAGAGGCGGCTTCTATATTGCCGGAGTTATTATCACACTTGCATTGATTGCAGTATCAACATATATCCAGTATAATGCAACATTTTTATCAACATATGTAGAGAGCGGTGTAAGACGAATTACACTTGCTGAGAAGTTAAGAAAGATTCCGCTTTCATTCTTTGGAAAGAAGGATTTGTCTGACCTTACAAGTACTATTATGGCAGACTGCGCACAGATGGAGACTGCTTCATCACATTTTATACCGGAGCTTGTCGGTGCGTGCATATCTACAGCATTTGTTGCAATAGGACTGTTCTTCTTTGACTGGAGAATGGCAATCGCAGCACTGTGGGTTCTGCCGATATCGTTTATTATAGTTGGCTGCTCTGGAAAGGTTCAGAGAAAGCTTAGCGAAAAGCAGATGAAATTAAAAATGTCCTGTGCAGACGGAATTCAGGAGTGTCTCGAAAGTGTCAGGGATATTCAGGCATATAATACTCAGGAAGAGTATATGAAGGGACTTGATGAAAAGATTAAGGCAGTTGAGAAGCATGCTGTAGTTACAGAGCTTGGAACTGCTGTGTTCGTTGGAAGCGCACAGATGATTCTTAAGCTTGGTATTGCAACAGTTGCATTAGTCGGTGGAGCATTATTAGCCAGTGGAAAGTTAGATGTCATCACATTTTTCATGTTCCTTATGGTTGTATCAAGAATATATGACCCAATGCAGGTATCCTTACAGAATCTTGCCGCTATTATCGCATCAGGTGTACAGAGTGCAAGATTGGATGAGATTCTCTCACATGATGTACAGGAAGGTTCAGAAAAGCTTGATAATAAGGGATACGATATAGAGTTTTCTAATGTCGGATTCTCATATGATACAGGTGATGTTGTACTAAAGGATGTATCTTTCGTTGCAAAGCAGGGTGAGGTAACAGCACTTATCGGTCCATCAGGCGGCGGTAAGACTACAATTTCACGACTTGCAGCACGTTTCTGGGATGTCAATAAGGGAAAGATAACTGTTGGTGGAATGGATATATCCAAGATTGACCCTGAAACACTGATGTCACTTTACTCTATTGTATTTCAGGATGTTACACTGTTTAACAATACAATTATGGAAAATATCAGAATAGGAAAAATGGATGCAACAGACGAAGAAGTTATTGCGGCAGCGAAGCTTGCACATTGTGATGAATTTGCTGAAAAACTGTCAGATGGCTGGAACACAATGATTGGTGAGAACGGCTGTGAACTTTCAGGCGGTGAAAGACAGAGAATATCTATAGCAGGAGCATTCTTAAAAAATGCACCAATCATACTTCTTGATGAAGCAACAGCTTCTTTAGATGTTGATAACGAAACAATGATACAGGAATCATTATCAAGACTTATAAAGAACAAGACAGTAATGATAATAGCCCACAGAATGAGAACAGTAGCAGACGCCGATAAAATAGTAGTACTAAAAGAAGGCAAAGTAGCCGAAACCGGCACCCCAGGAGAACTGATGGCAAAAAACGGAATCTACAAAAACATGGTAACCACCCAGCTATCCGCCACCAACTGGAGCCTGTAACATAACACACACTTACGGCAGAGAACACCTACTTTGGTCAGGGATAATTTAAGGCATATTCTCGATTTATTACAAGCTGTGTGGGAGTTAATGCCGCTATATACTTAAGAGCGGTGCGGGAAAGCACGTCCAAGCGAAGCGCGTTTGATTGACCGCACCGTAATAAACTTTGTAGATAGCGGCATTTACTCCCACTAAGCGAAGTAATCCATGAGAGAATATGCCTTAAATTAATCCCTGGCTGAAGGGGGTGTCTCATCACCCCGTTATAAGATAAGACGCAAGCACATGATAAAGCAAAGACGGATCTATCGGCTTAGAAAGATGGTAAGACATCCCAGCCTCTAATGTCTGTTTCTGCTGGTCTTCAAATGCATCTGCAGTCATAGCAATTATTGGGATGGTTGCAGCGTCCTTTCTGTCTAATGAACGGATAAGTCTGGTTGCAGTAATTCCATCCATCACAGGCATTCTTATATCCATAAGGATTGCATCAAAATAATTTTCTTCAGAAGCATTAAATGTATCAACAGCCTCCTGACCATTAGTAGCTACAGTTATGTTACAGCCAACTCTTTCGAGGAGTATCTGTGCAACGTATATATTGATTTCATTATCTTCGACAAGAAGAATACGTGCATCTTTAAGATTTTCTCTTTGCCTGGTTTCTACAGTATTAATTACTCCAGATGGATCAGCAAGAGAAAAATACAGGTCTATAGTGAACTCAGTTCCTACATTTAACTCGCTTTTTACAGCAATTGTTCCGCCCATTGCATCGACAAGACTTTTAACAATAGGAAGTCCAAGACCTGTACTGTTAGAGTTATCTGTCAGTTTAGAGCGTTCCTGTGAAAATGCGTCATACATATGAGGAATGAATTCGGGACTCATACCAACTCCGTTATCACGGACAATAAAACGCATGCCTGCTTTTCCATCTTTTTCAGGTAAGTCTTCAGTTATAAATTCAACAGTTCCTCCTACTGGAGTGAATTTGGAAGCATTGGATAACAGATTAAAGAAAATCTGATTGAATCTTAACTGGTCAGCATATATACATTCTGGTTTTGCTTTCATATCAAATATAAAATGTATATTTTTCTCGTCCATAAGTGGTTTAATTACAGTCAGGATTGATGTCTCAAATTCTTTTCTGGTATATGCTTCTTCTTTAAGCTCAAGATCGCCGTTCTCGATTTTGCTCATATCAAGGATATCATTAATAAGTCCGAGAAGGAAATTACTTGAACTTTCTATATTATGAAGATATTCATGAATTGTTTTAACATCATTCTCATCCTGTGCAAGGTGGGTAAGGCCTATGATAGCATTCATAGGAGTTCTTATATCATGGCTCATTCTGGATAAGAATTCTGTTTTGGCATGTGTTGCAGCTTCTGCCTTAACAAGTGTTTCCTGAAGTTCCTTGTTCTTAGTGCTTATTTCATAGTAAAGCTTCTGCTTACGCTGGTCCTCAACAGTAATATCACAGCATATATACACAATTGCATAGCTTGCGTTAATAATAAGCCAGCCCGGGTGAGCAAGCTGAATCCATATAAAGCAAGCTGTTGTGATAAAAAATGCAATTAAGAGAACTGCATTTACAGCAGGCTGAATCTTGCGGCAATTAATCAGCACCATGACAAGACCAACTGCTGAATAGAACATAATAGAGCCGACACCTACGGACATAAAAAGAATGCCTCGTGAATATACCATATCCTTAGTAAGCTTAAAGAATAATCCGGTAAATGGATTAGTGACAGCTAAGAGTACATAGATAATGTATGGTGTCATGAGTATTAATAAATCTTTGTTAATAATGTTACGGGGACGGTTATTGTTAATGAGAATGTAAGAATAGCAGACCCATACAGCAGCCAGCATAGGCATACTTATAACATACAGAGTCATAAGAATCTGGTAACACCACCAGTTGTTAACGTAATTCATGGCAGCAGAAGATATAATATCAATAACATTGGATATTATACTGAATATAAGTACAAGATAGAAAATCTTTCCCTGAATATCGCTGGTCTTATTCTTATATAAGAAATTCTTAACCAACATAATAATAAAAACTGCAAGTGCAAAAATATCTGTTTCAATATGCCACATAAATCCCCCAATTCTTTAGTAAACACGAACATCAAAAGCTATGAATAAGTATAACATAGTATGGATGAAAAAGTAAGTTAAATATTAACAATATATTATGTGAGAGATTGTCACGAAATATAACGTATGTTATAATAACTGACATTAATATCAGGAAAGATATACGATAAAGGTATAAGGTCAGATTATGTTAACATACTCATTTGAGAATATAGGAAAAGAATCTATTTATGAATATTTATACAAATGCATCAAGAAAGATATAATTGAAGGAAAACTCGCTACAGGTGAGCATCTTCCATCAAAACGTACACTTGCTGTCAATCTGGGGATAAGTACGATAACAGTAGAAAACTCATATGGCCAGCTTATGAGTGAAGGATATATATACTCTGTTCCCAAGAAAGGGTATTATGTTGCAGATATTTCTGGTGTGGCAAGAATAAAGCCGGTAAAGCATGAAATACCAAGAATTATAGTTAAAGAACAAACTAAGTATGAATCAGATCTGTCGTCAAACAGGACTAATCCGGACAGTTTTCCATTTGCAACATGGGCAAAGCTTATGCGAAGAGTGATAACTGATAAGCAGGAAGCACTTATGAAGATATCACCAAGTGAAGGAACATGGGAATTGAGAAATGCTATAGCTAATCATCTGGCGTCATTCCGTGATATGCAGGTTATGCCTGAACAGATTGTTGTTGGTGCCGGAACAGAATATATGTACAGTCTTCTTATCCAGCTTCTTGGCAGAGATAAGGTATATTGTGTTGAAGATCCGGGGTATGCCAAGATAGCACGAATATATGCAAGCAACAATGTAAAATGTTGTTATGCGGATATGGATAATGAGGGAATTAAGCCTGATGCAGTAAGACAATGTAATGCTGATATTGTACATATAAGTCCCACACATCATTATCCTACAGGAATAACTATGCCAGTAAGCAGACGTTTTGAACTTCTTGCATGGGCTAATGAACAGTCTGACAGATATATTATTGAAGATGATTATGATTCGGAATTCCGTATGACAGGCAAGACAATTCCAACAATGAAGAGCATAGATATAAGCGAAAAGGTTATATATATGAACACATTTTCAAGGACTCTGACACCAACAATCCGAATCAGTTATATGGTGTTACCTCCACATCTTGCAGCGCTTTACCATGAAAAACTTAATTTCTATGCATGTACAGTCTCGAATTTTGAACAGTATACATTGGCATCATTTATTGAAGAAGGATATTTTGAGAAACATCTTAACAGAATGAGACATTATTATATGAAACAGAGGGAAGAAGTTTTATCTGTTCTTAAAGAAGATAAGTATAAATGTGTTGGAAAAGTTAATGAAGCTGATTCTGGCTTACATTTTATTCTTGAGTTAAACACAGAATATACTGACCAGGAAGTAAAGCAGAAACTTGAGGCAGAAGGTATTCATATCAATGCTTTATCAGAATATTATCACAATAAAGCAGAAAGTATCAGCCACAGATTCGTTATAAGCTATTCTGATATGGTTATTAATAAATTCAGGGAAGCATGCAGCAGGCTGATAGATTTGAAGCAGATTGACTGAATATGACCGAATATAACAGTTGCAAAGAATGTAACAAAGCTGTAAAATCTTCTAGGTATGTTTTGTAAATTAGATGAGAGGGTTTTGATAAAAGTATGGTTGATTACAGCATTTTTCCGCTTGATGAAGAGATTAAAGACAAGCTTGCAAAGTTAGAAATAAGCTATGCATTTCAGCCTATTTTCTTTCCTGATGGTAAGGAGATATATGCGCATGAAGCTTTAATGAGACCAAAGAATATATCAGTAATTAATCTGATTGAAGAATTTCGCAAGAAAGATGATCTGCATACACTTGAGGTTGCTACGATATTTGGCGCTGTCCAGTGTTATGCGAGAAGAGGTTATCATTCGTATATTGCTATTAACTCATTTCCTGCTGAGTCATTTACAGAGGAAGAACAGTCTATTTTTGATGAATTCTATGCAGATGTTCTGGGAGATAAGGGAATAATAGAGATTTTGGAATACACAGCGCTTGACATTGACAAATGGCAGTCCAAGAAGAATACAATTAACAGAAGCAGATTCAATATTGCACTTGATGATTTCGGAACAGGTAACAATAATATGATGGCAGTTGATATATTTGCTCCACATATCGTTAAGTTAGACAGAAGTCTTATAAGAGATATTGAGGATGATGTTGATAAACAGGAGTATTATTTCTATTACAGGGATAACTTCCATAAAAGAGGCATCAAAGTGCTGGCTGAGGGCGTTGAATCTAAGAACGAGTATGAGTTTTTAAGGGATAATGGAATTGATCTTGTACAGGGATATTATCTGGGACGACCGGAATAGAGATGCACATGAGTTTATATTTTTTTTATAAACACTTTATATAATATATATTAACATATGGGGATTGTTGATGTATTATGATGGAGTAAAGAAAACATTTTTTCTCCCTCATATTTTTTAAAAGAGAGCGATGGCAGAGTGAATTTGCCGTCGCTCTTTTTTTTCTCGGACAGCGATGAGAATTTCAAATTATATATGGTAAATACTGCCATATTAGTGATATAATAGTTGATATTTTTAGTATTTCAGATTCAGGGATATTTAAATCAATGAGGCGGGAATAACATATAACACAGAATGGGGAGAGAATTATGGGAAAGAAAATTGCCAGAATTATAGGCAGGGTGTTACTGGTGGTACTTGTTACTATAGTAATGCTTGTAGGAACTTTATTTATTATGATTAAGAGAATATGCAGCGATTCAGCACCTGCTGCCAGAAATCTTTTCATATCAACAGTTCTTGAATCAGGTCAGATGAAGTTTCTGGCTTCGTGGTTCTGCACAGATGAGCAGATTAATGAGGTAATTAATGCTAATAAGATGGAGTCAATGGATTCAGATATTGATACATCACTTATTAATATATCAACAGACACAGATACACCGACAGTGGATAATAATGGAGAGATAGAGCAGTTTGACGAGAATGGCATAAGAATGGTTGAGATTTCAGGAAGGTCATTCTTTGGAAAAATGCTGATTATAAAAGATCCGTCACAGGTTAAAGTCGGAACTACATATCCTTGGGGAGATTACGGAAAAGAGCTTGATGAGATTGTAAGCGGAGCAGGGGCTGTTGCAGGAGTTAATGGTGGTCTGTATGTTTCATCAGGAAACAGAGGCGGTTCGCCGCTTGGAATTGTAGTACAGGATGGAAAGATTACATATAACAGTCCATCAGCGCTTTCAGGTCTATACTTAATAGGTCTTAATAAGGACAATCTTTTAGTTGTTAAGGATATAGACGGCATGTCGGCAGCAGATTTTGAAAGCTATGTTAATGAAGCCGGAATCAGGGACGCTGTAGCTTTTCAGGAGGAAAGCTCCGACTCTAACAATCATTTTGTTCCGCTTATTATTAACAACGAAGCAAGAGTATTAAAAGGACAGGGAAGCGGTGCTAACCCAAGAACAGCAATCGGACAGAGAGCTGACGGTGCAATACTTCTTTTAGTTACTGACGGAAGAGGGGCTTCAGGACATCTTGGTGCAACTGCGTCAGACCTTATATCAGTTATGCAGGAATATGGAGCAGTCAATGCCGCAAACCTTGATGGTGGAAGTTCTTCAACAATGGTCTATAACGGTGGCTATGAGATGACCAGTGTAACATTTTATTATCAGAATTCATCATGGAAGCTGCCAACAGCATTTGTTGTAATGCCTAAGTAATTGGAAGGAGAACTGTATAGATATGAAAAATAATGCTAAGAAGTCTATAAAAATAGGCAAAATCAATATACCATTAAATTACTGGACTGGACTTGCAGTGTATGCAGTGATTCTTCTTATTCTTGCAATCTGTATGATTGTATATACGGGTTCATGCCTTAAGAAATATGAGAATTCACAGTCAGACAAGGTTATGAATGATTTCCTCAATGACTTTACAAAGATGGCTGATGATAAGACATTAGCTGATAATATTGAGCTTCCAGCCAGCAGTGAGTTTGAGGGAAAAGACACATTTGTCAATATGTACATGTCTGAATTAGATGGTACAACAGACTATACATATAAGAAATCAGAGGGCAGCTATAATACAGAAGAGCCGATGTATGATATATACGCTGATGACAAGAAGGTTGCCAGAATGACACTGGAAGCCAAAGACCAGCATGTTGTTCTTGGAATACTTACAGTACTTGACTGGAAGATTAAGTCGATTGAACCTGTATTTTCGGCAAAGACTACCGATTATACTGTTTCAATTCCGGAAGGATATACATTTACAGTGAATGGAATTACAGTGTCAGATGATTATAAGACTGGCAAGGTTATAGAGAATCCTGATTTTGCAAATGTTTCTAAATATGTCACAATGCCAAAGTCAGTTGAATATAAGCTGACAGGATTTGTCAACAAGCCGGAAATCAAAATATATAATGCCTCAGGCAGTGAAGTTGCTGCAAATGTTGATGCTAAGGGAAATGTGTCATTATCTGCAGGCGGTGAATCCGCTGATATGCCATCTGAAAGAAAAAAAGAAGCACTTAATATGGCTAAGATATGGGATAATTTCCTCACTAATGATTTAAGTGGTTCAGGTCATGGTCTTGCAACAGTACAGCAGTATCTTATTGAAGATTCCTACTACTGGAATCTTGCGAAAGATTATGCTTCAAGTGCAGATATTACATTTATTAGTGACCACAGACTTTCAGATAATCCATATACAGGTGTGACAGTTGATAATTATATTGAATATAATGACGACTGCTATTCATGTCATATTGCATTTACAAAGAATATGACGCTTACCTCAGGCGGTGCGAGAAAAGATGTTATTGATTCGACATTCTATTTCGTGAAATATGAGGGCAGATGGGCGATTGCGGATATGATTGCGACTACGAAGTAATTTACAGAGAGGGTTACATTGTAGTTAATATGAGATATGACGAAAAGATAACGGATTGCGACGAAAAAGCTACCGAATACGGTAAGTATATTTACACTACTCAAAATATATGATGATGTACATTTATAAATGTGCATGTTTATTAATATCAGAGGAGGAAGTGTCACCGGTGTAGTTAATGTATTATGGGATTTAGTGAGGTGGATAAGGCATTATATTTTCATGTTGGAAAGACACGATTTAATACTGGAATCAAGATAGAGCTTTTACAGGATTTCGTCCTTATAAGCCTTGACACGTTCAGAAAATACCGATATTCTGATATCAGAGAAGGGCGTATTAAGATAACGGATTACGATTATGACAGTAGTCAGTATGATGACGAATTAGTTTCAGAAAAGATGAAAAGAGACAGACTAAAGTATCTGTCATTATTCGTAGCCGATACACCGCAGGAGATAGACAAATTGATAGAGATATTTCCTGATCTGGAATCAGTACGCCAGGATATTAATGAGTATTTGGAAAGACCCGGGGAGGTGCTCAGTATGTTTTCAGAGGCGTTAAGAATATTGGACAGGAATACAGCAGAATTGATGGTAGACAGAATGAAGGATGAGATGGAGGCTTTGCAAGTTCAGAAGGATGAGCTGGAAGGGAAGATTGATGAACTGAAGACTTCATCAGAAGAAAAAGACGCAGAAATAGCAAGGTTAAAGAAGCTGTTGGAAGAACAGAATAATAACTAATTACAATTTAATATTTATAGCATTAACTCCACCAGACATATGTCTCTGGTGGAGTTTTTTACATCTTGTCAGTATATATTTACATTGATAAAAATAAAACACTTGCATTTTTATATATAAATGTTACAATGTAATTAACTTGAAACGGGTTTCAAAAGAATATATGCACAAAATAATGTATTCAGGGGTGGTGCGTGATAAAAGTGCATTGGTTATGAAATCACAGATTTAACAGGAGATATGCCTATGGCAAGTATAAGAGATGTAGCGAAGATTGCAGGAGTATCGCCGGCAACAGTGTCAAGGGTTATGAACGGAACAGCTAATGTTGATGCTGAGAAAAGGCAGAGAGTTTATGATGCAATCAGGAAAACAGGGTTTGTTCCTAATGAAGTGGCGAGATCGCTTTTTAAGAAATCAGCCAAGCTGATAGGACTTATTATACCAAGCATAACGAATCCATTTTTTACAGAGCTTGCAGATGCAGTAGAGAAGGCTGCTGATGAAAGCGGTTTCAGAGTTGTTTACTATAATACAGACAACAATCCAGATAAAGAGAAAAATGCGGTTGGAATGTTAAAGTCCATGAATGCAGATGGAATAATAATAACATCGAATAATGAGGAACTAATTGATGTGATTGATAAAAGCGGTATGTCAGTTGTAATGATTGACAGAAACATGTCTTCGGAAAGTACATATACACTCATAACAAGTGATCATTATTATGGAGGACGGCTGGCAGCACAGTGCCTTATAGATAGTGGATGTAAGGAGATAGTCTGTATCCGTGGTGAACAGAGCATTTCAAGTGCAAGAGAAAGATTTCTTGGTTTTTCTGATGTGTGCACAGAGAAAGGCTTGAAGATTGGCTGTATTGACTGTGAACATGATTTTACATTTGAAGGAGATATTGTTACAGCAATTATGAAAGTAAGCCCGCAGGCTGACGGCGTATTTGCATGTAATGATATGATGGCATTATCGCTATACAAGCAGCTTACCCAGAAGGGAATAAAAGTTCCGCAGGATATTTCAATTGTCGGTTTTGATAATGTTATGCTTTCGAAGCTGGTTACACCAGAGATTACGACAATATCACAGCCGATTGATAAGATGGGAAGAATGGCGGTAAAGCTTATAACAGGAGAACAGATTTCACAGAAAGCGGTTGTTTACAAACCAGAATTAATAAAGCGTGAGACAACGAAATAAAGCAAAGAGATAAAAGCAAGATATAGAAAAATAAAAGGAGAGATGAATTATGAAGAAAAATGGGATTTTAAACAGTGACATTTCAAGGGTTTTATCTTACATGGGACACACAGATACTATTGCGATAGGTGACTGCGGACTTCCGATTCCGGAAGAGACAGAGAGAATCGACCTTGCACTTACATTTGGAGTGCCATCATTTATTGATGTGTTAAAATGTGTTGTTTCAGACTGTAAGGTGGAAAAGATTACATTGGCAGAAGAGATTAAAGAGCAGAACAAAGAAGTGTTAGCACAGATTGACAATATATTTAAAGAAACAGGCGTAGAAATATGTTTTGTACCGCATGAAGAATTAAAGCGACAGACTAAGGATTGCAAGGCTGTTATAAGAACAGGAGAGACAACACCTTATGCCAATATAATTCTTCAGTCCGGCTGCATATTTGCCTGAATGACAAGGGGGTGTCGTGAATGAATATTGTAATGAAAGGCATTGATAAAGCATTTGGAAGTAACAAAGTGCTTAAGAATGCCGGATTTGAGCTTGCGGACGGTGAAGTTCATGCACTTATGGGCGAGAATGGTGCCGGAAAGTCAACACTCATGAAGATTCTTACAGGTGTCTATACTAAAGATGCGGGAACTGTCATTGTAGATGGCAAGGAGGTTGTATATAAGTCACCTAAGGAAGCAGAGAAGGCAGGAATCGTATTTATCTATCAGGAGTTAAATGTAATGTTTGACCTGACCGTCGTTGATAACCTTTTTATGGGAAAAGAGATTACGAAGAGATTCGGTATATGTGATAAAAAGGCTATGAGGACGAAAGCACAGGAGATAATGGACAAAATGGGAGTGCATATTCCTGTAGATGCAGTTATGTCAGAGCTTTCGGTTGGCCAGCAGCAGATGGTTGAGATATGTAAGGCACTTATGGTAGACGCGAAGGTAATTATCATGGATGAGCCTACAGCAGCACTTACAGAAAGTGAAACACAGGTGCTGTTCCAGGTAATAAAGTCACTCAAGGCAAAAGGCGTGTCAATTGTCTATATATCGCATCGTATGGAAGAAATATTTGAATTGTGCGACAGAATCACAGTGCTTAGAGATGGTGAATACATAGGTACAAGAAATATAAGCGAGATTACGATGGACGATATAGTCCAGATGATGATTGGAAGAGAAATCGGAGAAAGATTTCCTAAGAGAAATGCAACCATAGGTGATGAGGTTCTTAAGGTAGAACACCTTACACATAAGAAAGCATTTGCAGATGTAAGCTTTAGTGTAAGAGCCGGTGAGGTACTTGGTGTTGCAGGACTTATGGGGGCCGGAAGAACTGAGATTATGCAGGCAATATTTGGCAATCTGCCTTGCGAGAAGGGTGACATATATATTGATGGTCAGAAGGTTGTTATTAAGAAACCGGCACAGGCTATTAAAGCAGGAATTGGTTTCATAACTGAGGACAGAAAGACAGAAGGACTTCTTCTTGAAAAGAGCATAGCAGACAATATTGAGATTGCTAATCTTGGGAAAGTATCTGATAAGGGTGTAATTAAGAAAAACAAGAAAAAATCGCTTGTTTGCCAGTCGATTGAGGAGTTCAGAATCAAATGCTTTAACGATGCACAGGAATGTGGAAGCCTAAGCGGTGGTAACCAGCAGAAGGTTGTACTTGCAAAATGGGTATATACAGATCCTAAGATTCTTATTCTTGATGAACCGACAAGAGGTGTTGATATTGGAGCCAAGAAAGAGATATACAATGTAATTAATGATATGGCAGCCAAGGGAGTTGCGGTAATCATGGTTTCATCAGAACTACCTGAGGTACTTGGAATGAGCGACCGCATAATGGTTGTCAGAGAAGGTAAGGTTATGGGAATCATAGACGGAAAAGATGCTGACCAGTCAAAGATAATGACTCTTGCTACAGGCGGAAGCCTTTAAAGTCAGCCAGAATACAATGGAATGGAGGTTTAACTCACATGGAGAAAAATAAAAAAAGCATAGGAGCCATACTTGGTGAGTATGGAGCATTTATAGCACTGGCACTGCTTGTAATTGTTATAAGCTGTATCAGTCCGGAATTCAGAACAGCCAACAATTTTCTTAATCTTTTAAGACAGGCATCATTTAACGGGCTTATCGCATTTGGTATGACATGCGTTATCCTTTCTGATGGAATTGACCTGTCGGTTGGTTCAACATTTGCATTATCAGCAATTATATGTGCAGAACTTATCATGCATTCAGTTCCTGCACCTCTTGCAATTCTTTTATCACTTATTGCAGGAACACTTCTTGGTATGGTAAGTGGAATCCTTGTAACTAAGGGAAGATTACAGCCGTTCATTGCAACGCTTATTACAATGACAGCTTACAGAGGATTTGCTCTTATTCTTACTAACGGAAAGCCGGTTTCAAGACTTGCAGCCAATATAGACAGTTCAGCAGGAGCATTTTTATTCAAGGTACTTGGAAAAGGAAAGCTTGTATTAGGACCTAATGATATTATATCAATTCCTATTCCTGTTATAATTCTTGTCGTTGCGTTTGCAGTATTTTACTTTGTTCTGCATCACACAACATTTGGCAAGAGAATATATGCTACAGGAAGTAATGAAAAATGTGCTAGATTAGCAGGTGTTAATACTGCAAGAATTAAGATTGCAGTATATGCGATATCAGGCTTTATGGCTGCACTTGCAGGTCTTATCATGATATCACGAGTTGACTCAGCACAGCCTACACTTGGCGAGGGTTATGAGCTTGATGCTATCGCAGCGGTTGCACTTGGCGGAACAAGTATGAGCGGCGGACGCGGTAAGATAGCAGGAACTATTGCAGGTGTAATGATTATTGCGGTACTTAACAACGGACTTAATATCCTTGGTGTATCTACATATTATCAGCAGGTAATTAAAGCAGTTGTTATTCTTGTCGCAGTATTATCAGACCGTAAGCGTTAAGAAAGCGGGGTATTATAGATGAAAATGTTAAAGAGATTATCAGCATTATTATTAAGCCTGCTGCTTGTGCTTGGCATGACAGGCTGTGGAATTGTAATAGAAGGTGAAGGTTCATCATCAGGAAAGAACACTAAGAAGAGCGGTGCAATCGGACTTTCCATATCAACACAGAATAATCCGTTCTTTGTTACACTGGCAGAGGGTGCAAAGAAGGCTGCTGATGCTGCAGGTGTCAGCCTTACAATAGTTGATGCAGGTGATGATGCAACTAAGCAGGTAAGTGATATAGAGGACCTTGTATCTAAGAATATCAGTGTACTTATTGTTAATCCGGTTGATTCAGATGCTGTTACAGGAGCTGTACAGGCTGCCAAGAATCAGGGCGTTGCAGTAATATCAGTTGACCGTGTTGTTAATAATGTAGATATTGACTGCCAGATAGCTTCAGACAATGTAGCCGGAGCACAGCTTGCAACTCTTTATATAGTTGAGAAGTTAGGTGAAGGTGTTAAGACAGCAGAACTTGTCGGAACATCAGGTGCATCTGCTGCCATTGACAGGTCTGCAGGCTTCCATAATGTTGCAGATGATAAACTGAAAGTAGTGGCAAGCCAGACAGCTAACTTCAACAGAACAGAAGGAATGACAGTTATGGAGAATATGCTTCAGGCAGATGGTGATATTAAGGCGGTATTTGCAGCCAATGATGAGATGGCACTTGGTGCGGTTGAAGCAATTTCAGGAGCAGGTAAAAATGTAATGGTTGTCGGATTTGATGCGACAGACGATGCTATTGCGGCTATTAAGGCAGGAAGAATGGCAGCGACAGTTGCACAGCAGCCAGAACTTATTGGAAAGACCGCAGTTGAGAATGCAATAAAGCTTATCAATGGCGAGACAATTCCTGAATCAATTCCGGTTGAAGTAACACTTATCACTAAGGACAATGCATCTTAAGGAGGCAGTATGAAAGTATTAAATATAGGTTCATTAAACCTTGATTATGTATATTCAGTTCCGCATATTGTAGGTGCGGGCGAGACACTTGCAAGCCGTGATATGAACATATATCTTGGCGGTAAAGGAATTAACCAGTCGATTGCATTAGCTAAAGCTGGCGCAAATGTATATCATTGCGGAATGATTGGTGATGATGGTACAGTATTTTTAGATGCGTGCAAAGAATATGGTGTCAATTCAGATTATATAAAGCAGACAGATACCAAGACAGGACATGCAATAATACAGATAGACGATAATGCACAGAACTGTATTCTCATATATGGAGGAGCTAACCAGCAGCTTACTAAAGAATTCATAGATGATGTAATTGATAAATTTGATAAAGACGACATATTGCTTTTACAGAATGAGGTCAATGACATTGCTTATATTGTCGATAAGGCATATGAAAAAGGGCTTACTATTGCACTTAATCCTTCACCTTACAATGAGAAGTTAGATGCGGTTGATATGAGTAAGATAAGTATCTTTCTTCTTAATGAGGTAGAAGGAGAACAGGTTACTGGAAAGAAAGAGCCGGATGAGATAATTAAGAGTCTGCTTGAACATTTCCCAGAGGCAAGAATAGTTCTTACTCTTGGAGGTGACGGTGCTGTATATGCGGATAAAGATACAAAACTTTCACAGCCGGTATTCAAGGTTGATGCAGTTGACACAACTGCTGCAGGAGATACATTTACAGGTTATTTCCTTGCCGGAATCATAGAAGGCATGCCTGTTGCTGACATCTTAAGAATGAGTGCAAAGGCTTCTTCGATTGCAGTTACAAGAAAAGGTGCGATACCTTCAATTCCATACAGAAGTGAAGTTGAATATTAAGAAAAATGTGCAGGATGCCAATTAGGGGTGTCCTGCACTTGTCATGTGTGTTACAATATTTATTGAGAATATTTATCAATAATGATTTGGGTGGATTATTTAGAAAAGGAAAACACACATGAAGTTAAATGAACTAAAGATTGGACAATGTGCAAGAATAACTGCAGTTGGCGGTGAAGGCGCATTAAGACAGCATTTTCTTGATATGGGCGTAATTCCGGGAGCAGAGGTTACACTTGTGAAACTTGCACCTATGGGTGACCCGATGGAATTGCAGATACATGGCTATGAACTGACACTCAGAGTCGCTGATGCAGGCGAGATTACTATTGAGCCGATCGATGAGCGAACAAGAAAGCATGAAAGACCTGACCACATTAATAAATCAGACCATCCGGGTCTTGGTGAGACAGGTAAATATCATGCAAAGGGTGATGGAGATAAGCTTCCAGAAGGGACGAAGCTTACATTTGCACTGGTAGGTAATCAGAATTGCGGAAAGACAACTCTGTTTAACCAGCTTACCGGTTCTAACCAGCATGTCGGAAACTTTCCGGGAGTTACGGTTGACTGTAAAAGCGGTGTGATTAAAGGTCATGAGAATACATCAGTGACGGATTTACCGGGCATATATTCTATGTCTCCATACAGCAGTGAGGAGATTGTTTCAAGGAATTTTGTGCTTAATGAGAAGCCAAAGGCAATTATTAATATTGTTGATGCAACTAATATTGAAAGAAACATGTATCTTACAATGCAGCTTTTAGAGATGGACGTGCCTATGGTGCTTGCACTTAACATGATGGACGAGGTAGTCGGAAATTCAGGTTCTATTGATATTAATGGCATGGAAAATATGCTTGGAATTCCGGTTATTCCTATATCTGCTGCTAAGAATGAAGGTGTTGACGAGCTTATAAGGCATGCGCTTCATATTGCAGAGTATCAGGAGAAGCCGGCAAGAAAGGATTACTGTAATGAGAATGATTTCGGCGGGGCGGTACACAGATGTATTCATGCGGTTATTCATCTTATAGAAGATCATGCAAAGAGAGCCGATATACCGGTAAGATTTGCAGCTAGTAAGATTATTGAGGGCGACCCTCTTATATTGAAGCTGCTGCAGCTTGATGAGAATGAGAAAGAAATGCTTGAACATATTGTACTTCAGATGGAGACTGAGAGAGGTCTTGACAGAAGTGCAGCAATCGCGGATATGAGATTTACATTTATAGAGAAGATATGCGAAGCTAATGTCGTTAAGCCTAAGGCGAGCAGGGAAAGAATACGAAGTCAGAAGATTGATAAGATTCTTACTGGCAAATATACTGCTATACCTTGCTTTGTGGCGATTATGCTTGCAATATTCTTTCTTACATTTAATGTGATAGGCGTATTTTTACAGAATGTGCTGCAGATGGGAATTGACGTACTGACAGGCATTGTCGATAATGCGCTTGCGGCAGCAGGCGTGAATAAGGTTATTCACAGTCTTGTAATTGATGGAATATTTGCAGGTGTAGGTTCTGTGCTTTCATTCCTGCCTATTATTGTTACGCTGTTTTTCTTCCTGTCGCTTATGGAAGACAGCGGTTATATTGCAAGAGTAGCATTTTTTATGGATAAGCTGTTAAGAAAGATTGGTTTGTCTGGCAGAAGTATCGTGCCTATGCTTATTGGATTCGGATGTACTGTTCCTGCGGTTATGGCAACAAGAACACTTCCAAGTGAAAGAGACAGAAAGATGACAATTCTTCTCACACCATTTATGAGCTGTTCAGCAAAGCTGCCGATATATTCGTTCTTTGTCAGTGCATTTTTCCCGGGAAAGGGCGCGCTTATAATGGGTGGATTATATTTCTTCGGAATTATTATGGGAATTCTTGTGGCATTGCTTTATAAAGGAACATTATTTAAGGGCGAAGCTGTGCCATTCGTTATGGAGCTTCCTAATTACAGACTTCCCGGCATGAAAAATGTTTTGCAGTTATTATGGGAGAAAGCAAGGGATTTCCTGCAGAGAGCATTCACAGTTATATTTGTTGCAACTGTAATTGTCTGGTTTTTACAGAGCTTTAATCTGCACCTTAATCTTGTTACAGATTCAAAGGACAGTATACTTGCGCTTATTGCAGGAATAATTGCACCTGTATTTGCACCTTTGGGACTTGGTGACTGGAGAATATGTACATCGCTGTTGTGCGGTGTCATGGCAAAGGAAAGTGTCGTATCAACAATGCAGATACTTTTCGGAACAGGCATACAGACAGCACTTTCGACAGCCGGCGCAGCCGCAATGCTTGTATTCAGCCTATTGTACACTCCTTGTATCGCAGCAATTGCCTCAGTAAAGCGTGAACTTGGCGGGAAATGGGCTGTTATAATGGTTGTGTGGCAGTGCCTGATTGCGTGGGTGATGGCATTTGTTGTGCATGGGGTGGTGATGCTGTTTTAAGAATTCTTGTTAAGATTGGACGTCTGGAAGCAGAATTAATGCGCTGAGGTCCAAAAGGTGAAGAATTGCGTGGCGGATTGGACGTCTGGAAGCAGAATTACTGTGTGGAAGTCCAAAAGATGAAAGATTGTGTGGCGGATTGGATTTCGGAGAGCAGAATTACTGCGTGGAGGTCCAAAAGCTGAAGAATTGCGGAGCGGATTGGACCTCGGGAAGCGGAATTACTGCGCAGAGGTCCAAAGGATGAATAATTGAGATGCAAATTGGACAGAGGGGAGTCGAACCTCTGCTCAAAAGTCCAAAATCATCAAAACAACAGAGCAAATTGGACATCAGCAGGCAAAATTAACGAAAATCAACGCCCCAAAGTCCAATTAAAATCAACTGTCCACCGTCACTTCAGCCATCACATTAAAACAAGCCATACACAGCAATACAGCAACACACGGATGTGAAGTATAAATAAAACAGAAAATACGCATATTATATGTATCTTTAATCACAAGGAGACATATAATATGCGTATTATTTTTTATGATTCAAAAAGTTACGACAAGCAGTCTTTTGATAAGGCGTTGAGGCATTTTAGTGATATATCTATTGAGTATATGGTTGCTGACTTAGATTCGAGGACAGCGGTGTACAGCAAAGGTTATGACGCTGTGTGTGCATTTGTTAATTCTGTTATTGATGCAGATGTGTTAAAGATTCTTTACGATAATGGAATCGGGCTGGTACTTATGCGGTGTGCGGGCTTTAATAATGTTGATGTTAATGAGGCTGACAGGCTGGGAATAACTGTGATGAGAGTTCCGGGATATTCGCCGGAGGCGGTTGCGGAGCTTGCTATGGGGCTTGCACTTGCTGCGCAGCGAAGGATTCATAAAGCGTACATTAAAGTAAGAGAGAATAATTTCAGCCTTCAGGGGCTTACAGGTGTAACGCTTCATGGGAAAACTGCGGGAATTGTCGGAACTGGCAAGATTGGTGCGGCTATGTGCCGTATATGCAGGGGCTTTGGAATGAAGGTTCTTGCTTATGACAAATATCACAATGAAAGCCTTGATTTTGTTGAGTATGTGGAACTTGACAGGCTGCTTTCTGAAAGTGACCTTATATCGCTTCATTGTCCGCTTGATGATACCACATACCATCTGATTGATGAAAGAACAATAGAAATGATGAAAAATGGAGTTATATTAGTCAATACCTCGAGAGGTGCAATAGTTAATACAGACGCACTTATCAAAGGTATCAGGGATATGAAGTTTCATGCTGTAGGGCTTGATGTGTACGAGGAGGAGTCTGATTATGTATTTGAAAATCTTGAAGATGATATATTGCAACATTCAATAACGGCAAGGCTTCTTTCATTCCCGAATGTCATCGTAACCTCACATCAGGGCTTTCTTACAGAGGAGGCGCTTGACGCCATAAGCGAAACAACATTAAAGAACGCGAAAGCATTTATTTCAGGTGACATTACTGGTGAAAATGTGGTAAAATAACTTAAGATTATGCTAAAAGCAAGGAGCGAATGGTTATGAAATACATTTTTACTAATGGACATATCCTTGATGGAACTAAGGATATGAAAGTTTTAGATGGTCATTCTGTGCTTGTTGAAGATGACAAGATTACTGGTATTGTGAAGGGTAACGCTGTACCGGACGGTTTTAAGGAGATTAATCTTGAGGGAAAGTACCTTATGCCGGGACTTATCAATATGCATGTTCATCTTGCAGGCAATGGAAAGCCGCAGAAGAAACAGAGAGATAATGAAAAGACTGTTAAGATGCTTATGGGAACATCACTTTCAAGGGCTGTGACATATAAGGTTGTAAAGGATTTTGCAAAGACTGAGCTTATGAGTGGTGTAACTACAATAAGAACAGTTGGCGGTCTGGCTGATTTTGATACAAGAGTAAGGGATGATATTAGAAATGGCAGGGCTGACGGACCAAGAATACTTGCAGCTAATGAAGGGATTTCTGTACCGGGTGGACATATGGCTGGTTCGGTTGCAGTTGCTGCGAACAGCATTGATGAAGCACTTGTGCAGGTTGATATTGCAAAGAGCCAGAATGTTGACCTTATAAAGCTTATGATTACAGGCGGCGTGCTTGATGCCAAGGCTAAGGGTGTTCCGGGTGAGCTTAAGATGAAGCCTGAGATGGTCAAGGCAGTATGTGACAAGGCACATGCTCTTGGTTACAAGGTTGCTGCTCATGTTGAGTCACCGGAGGGCGTAAGGGTTGCGCTTGAAAATGGCGTTGATTCAATTGAGCATGGAGCAAAGCCTGATGATGAGATAATACATTTGTTTAAGGAGAATAATGCATTTTTATGCACAACTTTATCTCCGGCTCTGCCATATGCACTTTTTGACAGAAGCGTATCTAATGCGTCAGAGGTCGAACAGTATAATGGCAATATCGTGTTTGAGGGAATCAAGGAATGTGCCAAGGCAGCAATTGCGAATGATATTCCGGTTGTTCTTGGTAATGATGTTGGATGTCCATGGATTACACAGTATGATTTCTGGAGAGAACTGTATTATTTCCACAAATATGTCGGTGTAAGCAACGCATTTGCATTATACACAGCTACGCTTAACAGTGCAGTAATGGCAGGGATTGGTAGTGAGACGGGTTCTGTTGAAGCCGGCAAATGTGCTGACCTGATTGTGACTAAGAATAATCCGTTAGATGACCTCAGGGCGCTGCGTAATGTGGATTTAGTCATGGCACGAGGCAGATTGTACAATAATCCGAAGTTTAAAACGAAAAATATTGTCACTAAAGAACTGGATAAATTTTGTGATTTATGTTAATTTTATTAAAGAATTTTACTTAAAGGAATAAGATTATGAAGATAGGATTTGATAACGACAAATATTTAAAAATGCAGTCTGAGCATATTAAGGAGAGAATTGCCAAGTTTGACAATAAGTTATATCTTGAATTTGGTGGAAAGCTGTTTGATGATTACCATGCATCAAGAGTCCTTCCAGGATTTAAGCCGGATTCAAAGCTTCAGATGCTTTTACAGTTAAAGGATCAGGCGGAGGTTGTTATAGCAATCAGCGCAGAAGATATTGCAAGCAACAAGATTCGTGGTGATTATGGTATTACTTATGATCAGGAAGTGTTAAGACTTATTGACGCATTTACAGAATACGGACTTTTCGTTGGAAGCGTATGTATTACAAAGTATTTCCAGCAGCCGGATGTTGACAATTTCATTAAGGTGTTAGATGCTCATGGAATCAAGAATTTCAAGCATTACAAGATTGCAGGATATCCTAATGATGTTGCCAAGATTGTAAGTGACGAGGGATACGGAAAGAATGAATTCATTGAGACTAGCAGACCACTTGTAGTTGTTACTGCACCGGGACCTGGAAGTGGAAAGATGGCTACATGTCTTTCACAGCTTTACCATGAATATAAGCATGGTGTTAAGGCTGGATATGCCAAGTTTGAGACATTCCCAATCTGGAATATTCCACTTAAGCACCCTGTCAATCTCGCTTATGAGGCAGCGACAGCAGATCTTAACGATGTCAACATGATTGATCCTTTCCATCTCGAAGCATATGGAAAGACAACAGTTAATTATAACAGAGATATTGAGATATTCCCTGTACTTAATGCAATGTTCGAGCTTATCGCCGGCGAGAGCCCATATAAGTCACCAACAGACATGGGCGTTAATATGGCTGGTAACTGCATTGTTGATGATGAGGCATGCCGTTATGCTTCTAATATGGAGATTATCAGAAGATATTACAAATGTTTATGTGACCAGAAGAAAACTGGCGTAAACAGTCAGGAAATATATAAGATTGAGCTTTTAATGAATCAGGCTGGAATAACAACTTCTTCAAGACCAGTTGTTAATGCTGCACTTGAAAAGTCAGCAAAAAGCGGTGACAAGCCGGCAGTTGCAATTGAGCTGGAAGACGGAACTATTGTTACTGGAAAGACAGGCGACCTGTTAGGTGCTGCGTCATCAGCATTGCTTAATGCATTAAAGCAGCTTGCAGGAATTGATGACTCTATTGATCTCTTATCACCTGAGTCAATCAGTCCTATTCAGACATTAAAGACTAATTATCTTGGCAGCAGGAATCCAAGACTTCATACTGATGAAATCCTTATTGCACTTTCATCATCAGTTGTAGCCAATCCTTTAGCTGACAAGGCATTAAAGCAGATTCCTAAGCTTTATGGCTGTGATGTCCATTCAACAGTTATTCTTTCATCAGTTGATAAGGACACATTTAAGAGACTCGGCATGAATCTTACATGTGAGCCGGCTTATGAGGAAGAGAAGAGATTTCATAAGAATTAAAATTAGTTATTGACACACATGCACGCATTTGATATTATTTATCAAGTAACTTAATATTCCATGAGGGAGTAGTTAGCGCGAAAGTGTGATTTGTCAACATTCTGATTATAATTAAAGAGTATAATCTGGCAAATCTTAAATAATGAGACTCATGTATATCGATTAACAGTTAGTGTTGTACACGACGGGTAGTTGATATACATGAGTCTTTTTTTATCTGCTGGATATACTTGTGATAGCGGTTTTTCGGCTGACGGCACTTATTATGGAGAGAGAAAAGGAGGAAAACATGGAAAAATTCATTAACAACGCCCCATTTGCTCTTGTACTTGTATGTCTTGTGGTAGGCTTTGTACTTCTTATCAAAGGTGCAGACTTTTTCGTAGAGGGAAGTTCAAGTGTAGCAAAGAGACTGCATGTTCCGTCTATAATAATCGGACTTACAATTGTTGCAATGGGAACATCGCTCCCAGAAACAGCGGTCAGTGTATCGGCATCACTCACAGGTAACAATGAGCTTGCAGTAAGTAATGTAGTTGGTTCCAATATATTTAATCTGATGGTTGTTATTGGTGTGTGTGCAATGATTGCCACAGTAGATGTTGCAAAAGAAACAATTAAGAGAGATATCCCATTTTCACTTATCTGCGCAGGACTTTTATTGCTTTTAGGAATTCTCGGGTTAGGTGATAAGTCAGGGATGACACTTGGACATTTTGATGGTGTTATATTACTTGGATTCTTTGCAGGATACATTTTCTACATGATTAAGATTGCATTGAAGGCAAGTAAGGAAGGCAAGAAGGTTGAGATTGAAGGTGGTTCTGACGAAGATATCAAGCTTGTCTCAGTGCCACTCAGTATTCTGTTTATTGTTGGCGGTGCAGCTGCCATTGCAGTTGGTGGAGATATCACTGTAGATGCTGCTTCTAGAATAGCAAGTGACCTCGGAATGAGCCAGACACTTATCGGACTTACAATCGTTTCAATAGGAACATCTCTTCCAGAGCTTGTAACTTCAATTGTTGCAGCCAGAAAGAACGAAGTCGATATGGCACTCGGTAATGCGATTGGTTCAAATGTATTTAACATACTTATGGTACTTGGTATTGCGTCAGCAATCAGCCCAATCACAATAATTACTGAGAATATTATCGATTTATGTGTACTTATTGTATTTACAATATGTGTATGGATATTTGCGGGAACGAAGAAGAAAATCGGAAGAATCGAAGGCTTATGCATGGTTGCACTTTATGCGATATATGCAGTTTATATCATAATAAGATAAATGAGGTATCAGACAAATGTTATTATTTTTAAAAGTATTTTTTACTGAATTTATAGCAGAGATGGGAGATAAAACCCAGCTTATGCTTATTGCTCTTACTTCAAAGTACAAGTTAAGAGACATTATATTAGGAACTGCTGCTGCAATTCTTGTTCTTAACGGACTTGCAGTTTTAGCAGGTGGACTTGTCAGCGAATTTATTCCTGACTGGCTTATAAAGACTATTGCAGCACTTGCATTTCTTTATTTTGCTGCATCAACTATTGCCGGTGATGATGACGAAGAAGAGGAGGGCAGCGGCAAATCAAAGATTAAGTTTGCACCACTTGCAGTTTTCTGTACATTTTTCGTAGCAGAGCTTGGCGATAAGACCCAGCTTACAGCCATAACATTTGGCGCTAATGAAGGTATGGGAGCAGCACTTGTTGTATGGATTGGATGTTCTCTTGGACTTTTTGCAGCGGATATTCTTGGTATGTTAGTTGGATATCTGTTAAAGAGCAAAACTCCGGACGGATTGCTTAATACACTGGCATTCGCAATATTTTCGATATTCGGTGTTTACACACTTTATCAGGGACTCAAGCTTATAAAGGCATCTGTCTGTCCGATTCCGGTATGGCCGGTTCTTATAGCTGCAACAGCTGTTTTTGTTGTTTTATGTGTCTGTCTTTTTATAAGAAGAGAGAAGAAAGCACATCAGAAATAATTGAAAAAGAAAAATCCGTAGCTGCTATGCATTTAACATAATAGCAGTTACGGATTTTTTATTTTTGATAGTTTATTCTGCAATAAATTTATTCACAAAATATCTGTCTTTGCCGCCTTTCTTAGCAGCATACATAGCTTCATCAGCTTTACAGTATATCTCTTCAAACGAATCAATAGTTATATTATGAGATTCGTTGTTAATTATTGTTCCACCGATAGATATAGATGAATTAACACAAGAATCAGTTTCTGATATAAGCTTCTTATATAAGTTACTTATTGTTTCAGAGTAATCTCTGATTTCGTCAGATGTAGTAATATCTTTCAGGAATAATCCAAATTCATCACCACCGATTCTGCAGCACAGGTGTGTTTCATCACATATACTGGTAAGAGTTTTACCAAGTGTTATAAGAACCTTGTCTCCGGTATCATGGCCGTGGTTATCATTAATTCCTTTGAAATCATCAATATCCATCATAAACATTGTTCCGTTACCATGATTCTTAAGATAATCCATCATTGTAAGTTTGAATAATTCACGATCCCAAAGACCAGTCAATGCATCAATATGTGCGGATTTTTCAGCAAGTTCGAGCTGCTGGTAATGTTCTGTCATGTCTATGATACGAATAAGATAACCTTGAATTTCATTCATTTCTATTATTGGCTCTGAAATAATATCACATATGCAGTTGCCCAATTCAACTCTCAGGGAATTGCTGTGCTGGATTTCATTAATATTAATATAATCAGCTGCATCACCGTATTTTTCAGCAGCAGGAAACCATTCGTTCAAGCGTCTATTACAGTAAAGAATCTGGTTATTAGTATCTATTACCATAAGTCCTTCATCTGCATTGAAAAGGGCATTAGTTCCAGCAAGCTGTACAGAATCCAGATAGCCATATTTTACAAGTGCTGTCATAATCAGTATTGAACTTGCAGCAACTCCAAGAAATGATACCTCATATCCTCCTGTAATGCCAGATGCACGGATAATAAGCGGAATCCATGGACAGGCAAGGGCATATATAATCAGTCTGATTCTTGCTTTTCCAAGCGCCGTAGTCTTTTTCATTGATTTAATAAACACCCAGATAGTTCCAATGGTTAATATACCAAGATAGCAGAAGAAGAAATAAAATCCCGGACCATATTCAAGAACGAGCCGTGAGTGTGGCGTAGAATTAACTATACGCATATCTCTGTAAAATATATGATTCTGCTGTGTTGTAAATATAAGATACATAATCACAAATGAAACAATATGTTCTACAAAATATAGCCACTTGGAAATACGGATTTTACAGAATTCTGATAAGAACAAAGTAAATCCTATAACAACGAAACATTCACCAAAGTATTCTACTTTTACAGCCTGATAAACGCCACTGAGAGTAGTTGTTGTCACTTCCAGAAGAAATCCATACATATAAACAATTGTTGCACATCCGAAAAGAATACTGCCAGTCTGCGCTTTGGATGGACGCTGTTGAAACATTTTATATATAACATACATGGCAAGTATAAGTGTCAAAACCTGTAAAGCTACATATACTGTATATCCTGAGTATATATGATACATTTGTTTAAATGCATACAAAACCAGAAAATGTATTGGATAAAAGCAGTAAAAGAAATATTTTCCAACAGGATAACTGCCTTTCAGACCGTTATATCTGGCAAGCAATGGAAGAGCAAGCATGAATCCAAGAAAATATGTCTTTTCGTACCATATCCAGTTATAGTGAGAAAAATGATATATCTGATTCAGGCTGATTGCAGCCATCATGAATAAAACAAGTGATACAGTAGCAATGCAGAACAATGTTACCTGCTTTTTCCAGTTCTTAATAAAATAAAAGATTGCTATGTAAACCATAGGAAGAACCGGCCAGCCGCCAATTACCAGAGATACTGTGAATAACACTATACTGATTAAAACCTTGTGCCATACAGCAAGTTTCCTGCTATTAAGACAGACAAGGAAAAGTAAGCCTAGTAACAGGTCGAATATAATATTCTGTCTGAATCCATATTCTTCATGAAAAAACAGATAAAAAGGTACGATGGATAAAAGCCAGAATATAATCATTCGTCCAATATAACGGCGAAGGTTTGATGTTTTGCTGTATCCCTGTGCAATAAAGAAACACATAATTGGAATAGTGAGTCTGCCGCATACATGAAGAACCTGTCCCTGCCACGAATAGAAATCTAAGAATCCCCATGCAAAATGGTCAATAACCATTGAAATAATTGCTATAATTTTTAAATGTGTTGCATCTAATGTTTTGTTCATGATGTCTGCCTTTACAATAAATAATATAAAATTATTATAGCATGATGGCATATAGGTGTAAATCAAATTGAGAGTAATGTTTAGTACTTCTTGACTTTTTAACTAGAAAAATATATGTTGATATTATCAAGAAAACATATCGGGAAGAGGATGAATTATGCGAATTGCATTAGCACAGATGAAAAATGAAGGAAATATGGAAGCTAATCTTAATAAGAGTATAGAATATATCCGTCAGGCAGCGGAAAAAGGTGCAGACTTAATATTATTTCCAGAGGTTCAGCTTACAGAATTCTTTCCACAATATGAAAAGAAAGATGTGTCGGCATATTGTCTGACAATTGATTCCAGAGAAGTTCATCAGTTTCAAAATATATGTGAAAAATATTGTATATCGGCAGTTCCTAATATATATCTGAATGAAAATGGGAAAGCATATGATGCAAGCATTTTTATTAATCATAAGGGTGAGATTCAGGGAATACAGAAAATGGTACATGTTGCACAGGCAGAACAGTTTTATGAGCAGGATTATTATACACCATCTGATGAGGGATTTAAGGTGTTTGACACAGCTTTTGGTAAGATTGGAATTGTGGTCTGTTTTGACAGGCATTATCCGGAAAGTATCCGTACAGAAACTTTAATGGACGCGGACTTAATACTTATTCCAACTGTAAATACCAAATCAGAACCTTCGGAAATGTTTGAATGGGAACTCCGTGTGCAGGCATTCCAGAACAGCGTTGCAATTGCAATGTGCAACAGAGTTGGAACTGAAGATAAAATGGAATTCTCAGGAGAATCAATATTGGTTGATGCATCAGGTAATGTCATTGTAAAGGCTGATGATAATGAGCGGATAATATATGCAGATATTGACTTGATGGAAAGCAAGCGAATAAGAAAAAGCAAGCCTTATACGAATCTGAGAAGGTGTGAATGGTATAAATGAGAAAAAAGCAATCACTTCGTTAAACGGTGATTTAGCGAAGTGATTTAAATATATATTTTGTGTGATTCCGTTATGCGTTAATTGC
>CAVBPJ010000019.1:0-39356 GCA_963597265.1 Evtepia sp.
GGGATAACGCATGAATAAAATAAATATAAAAATTTTTGAAAAATATATTGAAAATTAAATTATTATAGTGTACTATCTCTTTAGGAGATGTTTTTCATGTATCGTCGTAAGAGGAGGTGCATAACGAATTTTACGACAAGTATGAAATCATAAAGGAACTATCTTGTTCCACACATTCTAAAGTTTATCTTGTAAGACACCGTATACTTGATGTGTACAGAGTAGCTAAGATATTTTCGGGTGACCAGCAGGATGCCGGAAGGCTCATGAAGGAGGCCCATCTTATTAAGAATTTGAAACATCCCCATATCCCCGTTATTTATGATATTGAACAGAATATTGGAGAAGATAATGATAGTATCTGCATTATCGAAGAATATATTGATGGTAAATCTTTGCGGCAATATGTTTATGACGAAACAGATACCAGAGGTTTTCTGAGCGTACATGAGATATGTCGTATTGGCATTGAATTGTGTTGTATACTGGAATATCTTCATGGTTATAATGGCAATGGAATATTACACATGGATATTAAGCCGGATAATATTATGCTCGATAAAGACGGGAAAGTTAAATTAATAGATTATGACAATGCGGTTGCAGGTAATGCCGGATTGACAGTTGAAAGCGGTAGTCCGCTTTATGCTGCACCGGAACAGTATAACAGGGAGAAGGCTGTAATCCAGTCAGATATCTATAGTTTGGGGATGGTCATTTTATTTATGGTTTCTCATGGACATATTGTGACCGATGAGAATCATAAGTTGTCTGAAATATCTTCCAGATATTCCAGTTTGTACCATGTTATTAATAAGTCACTGCATCATCAATGGGGACTTAGGTATAGCAGTGTCACATATTTAAAGAAAGAATTACAAAGTATAATGAATTGGGGCGGCGGTACGGATGAAAAACTCTCTTATATAATACAGGTAGCAGGGGATAAGGCAGGTATAGGAACTACGCATGCTGTTATGTGTATGGCACATTTTTTAAAGGAAAAGGGAATCAGTTGTGTTGTAGCAGACAGGTCAGGAAACAGGCGTGAGCTGCCAGAATTAATACAGTCCGGATTGATGGATGATGGCTCTTATACATATAAGGGTATCAGAATAATTCCTGACTACAACGATGCAATATCAGTAAACGGTGTGAAAGCGCAAGTTGTTCTTGTTGATACAGGACATAATATGAGCTGTATTATGAATGATAGAAGTATTGTTGACATGGTCTCAGATAATTATTCATACAGGATGGTTTGTGTAACTGGAAAGCACATATACGAAGAGAGGAAGAGATTAGCAGAAGTAGAGAATGATGTCGTTTATATGCTGAATCTAGTTAGTGCACAACAGTTTTATGAACTGTCAGGTATGTTTAAAGGTAAAAAATGTTACAGAATGCCATGCATATATGAATGGTGTGAGGATAATCCTATATTTGACGAAACAATGAATGATTTCTTACAGGATAATCTTTCCGGATTATGGGAAGTTTACAGGCCTGGTAGAATTAAGGAGTGTATTGGCAGGTTATATGAGAAGATTAGTAGTATCAGATATATTAAGGGGTTTAAGAAAAAGAAAAGTGAATAATGATGAAGCGGCTATGAATTATAAGACTGTCGGACTGATTGGCTTATGCAGCGGTGCCGGAACAACGCAGCTTGGTATCATGCTTGCTAACTATTTTTCTAATGGACTTCATCTGAAAACAGCTATTGTAAGTTCTGGCTTTGATGACTCATTTGACAGAATTAAAGAAGAGGAACATGTGGGGAAAGTTAAGAACTATGCAGGAAGCAGACGAGGGTTTTCATATAAGGGGATAGACTTCTTTGGGGGAGTCAGAGAAGGTTTCGTCCATGTTATATCGGAATATTATGACGTGGTTATTGTTGAGGTTAATCTTGCGGATCTGAAAGAAAAGCTTGCTGATGGCCTGAGAGATGTTATGTCTTGCGAGTGCCGTATTCTTGTTGGCTCAATGGTTCCGTGGAAATATGGTGAGTGTGTTAAAAGACTGGGAAGAATCAGAAGAATCTACAGTGTTAGAAACATGCCTATAGTTTCAGTTACATGGCAGGAAAAACGGGCAAAGTGCATGGAACGTGAATTCGAACTCAGAGCATACAGAGCCCCGATGGAGGAAGATCCTTTTGAGATGAAAGGAAGCGCCATTAAGGTCCTGAGGCAGGTTGTAACCTGATAATTATTCTACGTCCGAAACTTCTAAAGAAAATATATCACAAATCATGCTCTATGGGAAATCCCTTTTGCGTAGCGTATGATTAGGTTTATGGCATATTTTTATTGTTGGTAATTCCGGGGATAAAGGTATGCCATTTTTATTGTAATATGATACAATGTCAGTATCTTATTGCAAAGGAAAGGCAGATAAATGGAAACACACGGTAGAAAAAGAATTAAAGGAATTACAATTGTGGCTGCGGCAGCAGGGCTTGTTGTTATTGTAGCAGCAATGTTTATGATAGTCAGATATACTCCTACTAAGGAGAAGATGAGTGGATATGAGTATTTTGATATAGATAAGAATACGGACAAAGTGCTTGTAATTATTGATGGGGAAAGTTATCCTGACACAGGAATTAATATAGATGGAAGGCTGTATCTTCCACAGGAATTCATAGCAGATAATATTAATGTCGGATTTTATTACGATAAGGAATCTGATGCAATGCTGTATTCAGACACTTCATATATCTATGCATTTAAGAAGAACCAGAATGATTATTCAGATGATACAGGTAAGACTTACAGCATGGATTATAATGTTGTCCGTGATGTTGATGGAGAGTGCTTTATTGCGTGGGATTATGTGGCAGAGCGTACTGATTGTGAATATCAGTATTCTTCAGAACCGGACAGACTTAATGTGACTCTTGACAGAGAAGCAAAGCAGTGCGTAACAGCAGATAAGAAGGCTGCGGTAAGATACAGAGGCGGAATCAAGAGTCCTGTGCTTGAGTATGTGAACAAGGGTGACAGACTTGAATATGTTGATGATATTGATGAATGGGTAAAAGTTACAACAGTTTCAGGATATACAGGCTATGTAAAGAAATCTGAGATTTCTGATACATTTGAATATGTAAGAGAACAGAAGGCTGATGAAGAACATAATTATATTCTTAAGAATGAAAAGATTACGCTCGCATGGTTTCAGGTGAGTGGAACAGCCGGTAATTCAAGTATAGATAATAACATTGCGGCTGCCACAGGTGTTAATGTGGTTGCCCCAACATGGTATTCTGTGACTGATGCGTCAGGTAATATGTCAAGTTATGCATCATCAGATTTTGTTAATAAAATGCATCAGAGAGGTATTGATGTATGGGCGCTGGTAAGTGATTTTGATACTAATGTTGATTTCACACAGCTTTATTCAAGCAAGGCAGCAAGAACTAACATGGTTAATAAGCTTGTTAGTGAGGCTAAGAGCTATGGCTTTGATGGAATTAATCTTGACTATGAGAACATTAAGAGTGCTTATGCCAAGGATTACCTTCAGTTCGTAAGAGAATTGTCTGTTGCATGTGAAAGAAACGGACTTGTGTTATCGACAGATAATTACAAGCCGGAAGCGTATAATAGCTGTTATAATCTGAAGGAACAGTCAAGGTTCGTAGATTATGTTATTGTAATGGCATATGATGAACATTATGCTGGCTCTGATGCGGGTTCTGTTGCATCTCTGCCATTTGTGAAAGAGGCTGTTGAGGATACTGCTGCTCTTGTAGGAGAAGAGCATGTGATTGCAGGTATTCCTTTCTATACAAGAATATGGACAACAACTGATGGAAAAACTACAAGCAGGGCTGTTGGCATGCAGGCGGCAATTGACCAGTTAAACAGTGATGGACAGGTAGCTTTATGGAATGATGACTGTGGTCAGTATGTGGCATCATACACAGTAGGAAGTTCTACAAGACAGATATGGTTTGAGGAAGAGAAATCCATAGAAGCCAAGATGCAGGTTATCCAGCAGGAGAATACTGCAGGTGTCGCATGCTGGAAGTTAGGCCTTGAGAAATCTACAGTATGGTCTGTTATCAGCCAGTATAACAAGTAACTGTATATACATTTTAATGGCAATAAGTAATAAGCGGCTGATTTCTGTAATAAATTAGTAGAGAATTACAGGTTTCGGGGATGCTATGCCAGAAAAAGCCAATATAAGCAGGACACTGATTCTGCCGTTAATGTCAATAATACTTCTTGTTGCTGTATATATGACAGCCAATGTACTTCTGCCACTAAAGGCAGACGGCAAGGGGAGCGGGAAGGATAATCCGGTAAGTGATGAACAACATTTGTCAGATGATGCAGGAAGCGGTGAAGCTGTTGAGATGAATATTGATTTTTCAGAGAAATGTATAGTTATTGACAGCGGCCATGGCGGGGCAGATCCGGGAAAAGTGGGCGTTGCCGGAACGAAAGAGAAAGAAATTAATCTCGCAATTGCAAAAAAATTACAGGAACGTCTTGAAGATGTACAGATTAATGTTATTATGACAAGGGACTCTGATAATGATCTGAGTGAGGAGTCCGATAAAAGTAAAAAGAAGGCTGACCTTGACAGAAGATGTGATATAATAAACAGCAGTGGTGCAGATATGGTTATCAGTATCCACCAGAACAGTTATGTCACACCTAAGGCAGAGGGAGCCCAGGTATTCTATTACAAGAAGTCTGATGAAAGTAAGAAAATCGCCCAGATAATGCAGAATGTTCTGGGAGAAAAGCTGGGTTCAACCAGACAGATTAAATCTGACGTAAGTTATTACATATTGCTTCATTCACAGGTGCCGACAATTATATCTGAATGTGGATTTCTGTCTAATCCTGCGGAAGAGGAGCGCCTGTGCACTGAAGAATATCAGGAAAAAATAGCTGATGCACTGTATTGTGGAATAATAGAGTATCTTATGATGAATATGAATTAATGAAAGCTGGCGGAAAGTTTTATGGAAACTATAATTAAGACAATAACACACACTGAAGAAGATAAGAAAATATATGAACAGGCGGGAAAGATTCTAAGGGACGGAGGACTTGTGGCATTTCCTACAGAGACTGTATACGGACTTGGAGCAGATGCTCTTGATGCAAAGGCTTCAGCCAAGATATATGCAGCCAAGGGAAGACCATCTGATAATCCGCTTATAGTCCACATTGCAGATGTCAATGCATTGTATGACCTGGCTGCAGAAGTTCCGGAAAAGGCTCTTGTCTTAGCAAAGAAGTTCTGGCCGGGTCCACTTACTATGATTCTTAAGAAACAGGATAAGGTACCGGATTCTATCACAGGCGGACTTGGAACTGTAGCTATAAGAATGCCGAGCCATCCTGTGGCAGCAGAACTTATAAGAAGCTCAGGGGTATATATTGCGGCGCCAAGTGCCAATACATCAGGAAAGCCAAGTCCTACAATGGCAGAGCATGTAATTAATGATTTGTCAGGACGAATAGATATGATTATTCAGGATGATACTGTTGATATAGGTGTGGAGTCTACAATTATTGATCTTAGCGAAGAAGTTCCGACTATATTAAGACCTGGATACATTACACAGGCTATGTTTGAGGAGGCTATAGGAAAGACAATAATTGATCCTGCTATTATGGGAAGCCTTAAGGAAGGCGTTGTTCCTAAAGCACCGGGCATGAAATACAAGCACTATGCACCTAATGCGGATGTGACTATTGTTGAAGGTCCACATGAAAAGGTTGTTGAATATATTAACAGCCAGATTGCTGAAAAAGAAGCAGAAGGACACAGATGTGCAGTTATGGCAACTGATGAAACTAAAGGTAAATATATATGCAAGGATATTGTTTCAGCAGGTCATAAGGATGATGAGCTTAGTGTTGCAAGAAATCTGTATGCAATATTAAGGGATTTCGATAAGCAGAATATAGAATATGTATATTCTGAGAGCTTTGAGACGAAAAATGTAGGGCAGGCTGTTATGAACAGACTGATTAAGGCAGCAGGTCATAAGATAATTAAGCTGGATTAATACATTTTTATTAAAGAATATATGAGGGTTTACGATGAACACATTTGATAAAGTGATATTCGTATGTAATGGCAATACATGCAGAAGTCCTATGGCGGCAACTGTCATGGCTAATCTTAAACAGGATATTATTGCTGAGTCCAGAGGAATGGTTGTGCTTTTTCCAGAACCATATAACCCGAAGGCAGTTGCGGTTGCAGCCAAGCATAATATGATAATTCCGAATAATTCGGCAAAACAGTTGTTGAATGAAGATTTCGGAAATGATACACTTGTACTGGCTATGGATTCATCTATGAAACAGAAGATATATGATGAATACAGCGAGGCAATTAATGTATATACTCTGAGTGAATATGCCGGTGAGCCGGAGCAGGAAATTAAAGACCCTTATGGCAAGGGCGTTGAGGAATATAATGCCTGTTTCGAGCTTATATACAGGCTTGTTAGTAATGTCGCAGAGTATCTGGATAAGTTATCAGAGGAAAAAGAAGATAAAGGAGAAGAACAATGATAGCAATTGGTTGTGATCATGGAGCATTAGAATTAAAGGAGCAGCTTGTTGAGCATCTTAAGAAGAGAGGTATTGAGTGTAAGGATTATGGCACATATACTAAGGATTCATGCGATTATCCTGTATATGCCAAGAAGGTAGCTGAGGCTATTCTTTCAGGTGAGTGCGAAGAGGGAATCCTTCTTTGCGGAACAGGAATCGGAATGAGCATGGCTGCTAACAAGATTAAGGGAATAAGAGCAGCACTCTGCAGCGATTGTTTCTCAGCACAGGCAACCAAGGAACATAACAATGCCAATGTATTATGTATGGGCGCAAGAGTTATCGGACCAGAGCTTGCTTTCAGAATTGCAGATACATTTTTAGATTCCAAGTTTTCTAATGATGAGAGACACATCAGAAGAATAAGTATGTTAGAGGATTAATTAATGGGCGAAAAGAGAAAAGATTATATATCATGGGATGAATATTTCATGGGAATTGCAACACTTTCAGGAATGAGATCCAAAGACCCTAATACACAGGTTGGTGCCTGTATAGTAAGTCAGGATAATAAGATATTATCAATGGGATATAACGGACTGCCAAGAGGCTGCTCTGATGATGAATTTCCTTGGAACAGAGATGGTGAAGATAACAAGTATTTCTACACAACTCATAGTGAGCTTAATGCAATTCTTAATTACAGAGGCGGAAGTCTTGATAATGCCAAGCTTTACGTTACACTTTTTCCATGCAATGAGTGTGCGAAAGCAATTATTCAGGCAGGAATCAAGACAGTTGTATATGATAGTGACAAATACGCGGATACTGCATCTGTAATTGCATCCAAGAGAATGCTTAACGCAGCAGGTGTAAGATATTATAAGTATGAAAGAACAGGAAGGGTCATTAATATAGACCTGTAGAAAAAAGGCTTAGGAACAGAAAGATTAATGTTCCCAGGCCTTTTTGTGTATACGTTACAATAATGCTGATATAAGATTATTCGTGTGACTCAAGTACTTCAAGATAATGTGTAAATGTGCCATCATATATTGTTGCAAGAAGGTTATTAAGCTTATGAAGTGCGTCAGACATAAGCTCACTGCTTAATACATTGTCTGTCAGCGCATCGCCTAATTCGTCAAGGTCAACAACACGCACACGTCCGTCATTCTCGATTATCACATCGGCGAGAAGGTCGGTAAAGACATATGTATCAGAAGCTGCATCGTATGATGTGCTGATAATATCACAGTATATATATGCGAGAGAGTTATCTGCTTTATAGAACTTGCTTATCTTAAAGCCTTCTTTCATGACATAATAAGATGTACCGTGAGTAAATTCAGCCTTGGGACGGAAAGTATTCCACGAAGTTATGATTGTTTCGTCATCAATAAATATAATCTTATCGTCCTTAAGATTGACACATTCATCGGGAATGAGTCTTTTTCGGTATAATGTAGGCATATAAAGTCCCCCTTTTCGGGTATAGTTAATAATACACAAAATATAATGACAAAATTATATCAGCAGATTCATTAAAATTCAATAAAAAGGGTTGAAAAATATACCTTTAAATTGGTAAAATTAATGCAGACTTTTGTGAGGAATAGGTTATGAAGAATGATGGCAAAGCATTACGCAATATTGTGCTGATATCACAGCTTGCCATATGTGTCATGGTACCGACGTTTATATGCCTGGCACTTGGAATATGGCTCGATAAAAGATTCGGAACGTGGTTTACAGTTCCACTGCTTTTCATTGGGATGGCAGCAGGTGCGAGAAATGCTTATGTTCTTGCAATGAATACGGTACGACAGGAAAAGGCTAAGAAAGATAAAGCCGAAGAGATTGAGATCGAGAGAAAGGTAGAAGAATACAGAAAAAAGCAGGAAAAAGATTCCAGTGATATTAAGAGGTGATTTATGTTAAAAAGAATTAAAGATATTAATGAAGCTCTTCCGGGAATGCTGCTTATAGAATGTATTTATCTTGTCATTGCGGAGATAATTATATTTGTTGCTGTTCCGAATAAGATTATGTGTGCAGTAGGACTGCTTGCAGGTGTTATATACGCTGTATTCAGTTCATTTCACTTAAGTTTTACTATACGAAAGGTTGTGTATGGCGGACATAAACAGTCTACAACACTTGTACTCGGGTATATTGTAAGATTTATTGTGATGATAATACTGCTTGCATTATTGTATTTCTTTAAGGCAGGTGATCTGCTGTGTGCAATTATAGGCATGTTCTCAGAGAAGATAGCAGCATATCTGTCACCTTTACTGGACAAGAAGAAATCCACAAAAGGGGAAAACAGTACTGGGGAGATTCCTCAGACTGATAAAAATATAATAGAAAAGGAGAGTGAGTAGGTGGGAAGCGAGAGTTTGACTACGATGGTGGCCGGAGATTCAAGTTTCATGATTAAGACGCTGTACACATTCAAGCTGAATGGCGTTTCATTGAACATTGACACAACGCATGTGGCTCTGCTGCTGGTATCAGTCTTTATCCTGGTTATGGCTATAATAGCAAGGATTAAGATTAATAAAGTCGATGCTTCGGATACACCGGGAATGTTCCAGAACGCCATAGAAATCATCGTTGAGATGTTAGGTACTATGGTTGATGGTATTATGGGTAAGAATGCCAACAGATTTGTGAATTATATATCCACATTGTTCTTGTTTATAATAATTTCTAACATATCCGGTTTGTTTGGGTTAAGACCACCAACGGCTGATTATGGTGTTACTCTGTGTCTTGGTCTGATAACATTTATACTGGTTCAGTTCAATGGTATCAAGAAGAACAAGATTAAGCACTTTACAGCATTATTCCAACCAATATGGTTTTTATTCCCGATTAATCTTATTGGTGAATTTGCAGTTCCGTTATCATTATCATTACGTCTTTTCGGTAATGTAATGTCAGGAACAGTTCTTATGGGATTGATATATGATTTGCTCAGTCCATTCACAGTTGCATACCCGGCAGTTCTGCATGCGTACTTTGATTTATTCTCAGGCTGCATTCAGGCGTATGTATTCTGTATGTTAACTATGGTTTATGTTAACGACAAGATAGCCGATTAACGGCAAATATTTTTATTAGACGGAGGATTTTTAGATGAATATTTCAGGAAGTGAATTTATTAGTGCTATGTCAGCAATTGGAGCAGGTATTGCAATGATCGCAGGTGTTGGTCCTGGTGTTGGACAGGGTATCGCAGCAGGTTATGGTGCATCTGCAGTAGGACGTAACCCAGGAGCTAAGTCTGATATTACTTCAACAATGCTTCTTGGACAGGCTGTTGCCGAGACAACAGGTCTTTACGGTTTCGCCGTAGCTATTATCTTAATGTTCGTTAAGCCTTTCGGAAACTAAGAAGAGGTGCGAAGATAATAGAAAGGAGGCCTACAATTGAATTTGTCAGGAAATACATTTGTTGCCCTAGCGGCTGAAGGACGATTATTTGGTCTGGATCCGCAGCTCCTTTTTGATGCAGCAGTAACTGCAGTCAATGTATTTATACTGTTTCTTTTACTTACATTCATTCTTTTCAATCCTGTAAGGAATATGTTAAAGAAGAGACAGGACAAGATAACAAGTGACAGGGAGAACGCTGAGAACGATAAGAAGGAAGCGAGTGCCCTTAAAGCAGAATATGAGGCTAAGTTAAAGGATGCCCACAAAGAGGCAGAACAGATTCTTAGCGATGCAAGAAAGACAGCTATGCACAATGAAACCAAAATCATTGATGAAGCCAAGGCTGAGGCAGCAAGAATCATAGAGAGAGCTAATGTTGAAGCTGAACTTGAGAAGCAGAAGGTTGCTGATGAAGTTAAACAGCAGATTGTAACTGTAGCAGCTGTTATGGCATCTAAGTTAGTTGCCAGATCTATTGATGAGAAAGACAGCAATGCTCTTATTGAAGAGACTTTGAATGAAATGGGTGAGAAAACATGGCTAAGCTAATTGAAGCAACATACGGTGATGCTTTGTTTGAGCTTGCCGTAGAAGAATCCAGGGTGGATTCACTGTATGATGAGGCCGGGGCTGTCATTGAAGCATTTAATGATAATCCGGAGCTTGGCAAACTGCTCAATCATCCAGAAGTTGAAAAGGGAGAAAAGGAAGAACTTATTAGTAACATTTTCTCTCAGTTTGTTTCAGGAGATATGACAGGTTTGCTGATAACCATGGTCTCAAAGGACAGACAGAAAAAGATTGTTGATACACTCGAGTATTTTCGAAAGAGAGTTCTCGAATACAAGAAAATAGGAGTTGCTTATGTAAGTACAGCAAAGCCACTCACTGTTGAACAGAAGAAGGCAGTTGTTGGAAAGCTGCTGGAGACCACACAGTATGTGGATTTCCAGATGAATTACACTGTTGATGAGAGTCTTATTGGCGGAATGGTAATAAGAATCGGTGACCGTGTAGTAGACAGCAGTATTAAGCATAAAATAAACGAACTTTCCAAGAGTCTGATGAAGATACAGTTATAAGATTATCAGACAGGTTAGTTTAATTAATCAGAAAGCGGGTGCATAGAGCTAATGAATTTAAGACCGGAAGAAATCAGTTCAGTTATAAAAGAACAGATAAAGAGATATTCTACCGAACTTGAAGTATCAGATGTTGGTACTGTTATTCAGGTAGCAGATGGTATCGCACGTATTCATGGATTAGAGAAGGCCATGCAGGGAGAACTTCTTGAGTTCCCTGGTGAGGTATATGGAATGGTACTTAACCTCGAAGAGGATAATGTTGGTGCCGTTTTACTTGGTGATTCAAGAAATATTAATGAAGGCGATACTGTTAAGACAACTGGACGAGTTGTTGAGGTTCCAGTTGGTGACGCATTAACAGGACGAGTTGTTAATGCATTAGGACAGCCTATTGATGGCAAAGGACCAATCATTACAGACAAATACCGTAAGATTGAGAGAGTTGCATCAGGCGTTATTACAAGAAAGTCAGTAAGCGTACCACTTCAGACAGGTATTAAGGCTATTGATGCCATGGTTCCTATCGGAAGAGGTCAGAGAGAGCTTATTATCGGTGACCGTCAGACAGGTAAGACGGCTATCGCTATTGATACTATTATTAACCAGAAGGGTCAGGGCGTACATTGTATATATGTTGCTATTGGACAGAAGGCTTCAACTGTTGCAAGTATTGTTAAGACTCTTGAGGAATATGGTGCAATGGCATATACAACTGTAGTTGCATCTACAGCCAGTGAGCTTGCTCCTTTACAGTATATTGCTCCTTATTCAGGATGCGCTATCGGTGAAGAGTGGATGGAGAACGGCGGAGATGTATTAGTTGTTTATGATGATTTGAGTAAGCATGCTGCAGCGTACAGAACACTTTCTCTTCTTCTTAAGAGAGCACCTGGACGTGAGGCTTATCCTGGAGATGTATTCTATCTTCATTCAAGACTTCTCGAAAGAGCAGCCAGAATGTCAGATGAATACGGCGGAGGTTCACTTACAGCACTTCCAATCATTGAAACTCAGGCAGGAGATGTTTCAGCATATATTCCTACTAATGTTATTTCTATCACAGATGGACAGATATATCTTGAAACAGAGATGTTTAATTCAGGTTTCAGACCAGCTATTAATGCCGGTTTGTCTGTATCACGAGTTGGTGGTTCAGCACAGATTAAGGCTATTAAGAAGATTGCTGCTCCTATCCGTACAGAGCTTGCCCAGTACAGAGAGCTTGCATCATTCTCACAGTTTGGTTCAGAACTTGATGCTGATACTAAGGAAAAGCTTGCACAGGGCGAGAGAATCAGAGAGATGCTTAAGCAGCCACAGTACAAGCCAATGCCAGTTGAGTATCAGGTTATAATCATCTATGCGGTTACTAAGAAATATGTTATTGATATAGATGTTGACAGAATCCTTGATTTCGAGCAGGGATTATTCGACTTTATTGATACCAAGTATCCACAGATTCCAGAGTCTATCAAAGAGACTAAGGAACTGACAGCAGATAATGAGAAGGCACTTATAGCTGCCATCGAAGAGTTTAAGAAAACATTTATCCAGTAAATGTTTTGGAATGGAGGTAATAGTTTATGGCCTCAATGAGAGACATAAAAAGACGCAGAGATAGTATTCAAAGTACCGGTCAGATTACCAAAGCCATGAAGCTCGTATCTACTGTTAAGCTGCAGAAAGCTAAAGGAAAAGCAGAGAGTACCAAACCGTATTTCGATCTCATGTATGATACTGTTAAGAATATGCTTGCCAAGTCAGGCAATATCAATCACAAGTATCTGAAGGCTGGAGATTCAAGTAAGAAAGCAATTATTACTATAACAGCCAACAGAGGACTTGCCGGAGGATATAATTCTAACATTACCAGACTCATAACAGGAAGTGATATTCCTAAAGAAGATGCATTTATATATGCAATCGGAACCAAGGGAAGAGATTTCCTTTCAAGAAGAGGTTATGAGATTAAAGCAGACTATTCAGAGATAGTTGAAGAACCGGCATATACAGATGCCAGAGATATATGTAACGAGGTACTCGAAGCATTTACAAGTGGAGAAGTCGGAGAGATATATCTTGCTTATACATCTTTTAAGAACACTGTAGTTCATGAACCTAAGCTTATCAAACTGCTTCCTGTTGATGCAGAGGCAATGAAGCAGGATGACACAGAGACTGATAACACACCTATGAATTATGAGCCGGGTGAGGAGGAAGCTCTTAACCTGATTATACCTAAGTATGTGTGCAGCCTTATATATGGAGCTATGGTTGAATCCGTTGCAAGTGAGAACGGAGCGCGTATGCAGGCAATGGACAGCGCTACAAGCAATGCAGAGGATATGATATCAGATCTGTCGCTTAAGTTTAACAGAGCGCGTCAGGCTTCAATTACACAGGAACTTACAGAGATTATAGCAGGAGCGAATGCTATCAATTAATAAATATTATGGAGGAAATAATGGCAGAGAATAATATTGGTAAGATTACTCAGGTTATCGGTGCTGTAATCGATATTAAGTTTACAGACGGTAATCTGCCAGAAATCAATTCGGCCATCAATATTAAGACTAATGACGGCGGTAAGCTTGTTGTAGAGGTTGCCCAGCATCTTGGTGATGATGTAGTAAGATGTATAGCCATGGGTCCTACAGATGGTCTTGTCAGAGGTATGGATGCAGAGGCAACTGGTGCCCCAATTTCTGTACCAGTAGGTGAACAGACTCTTGGAAGAATGTTCAATGTATTAGGTGATCCAATAGATAATAAGCCAGCTCCAGAAGTACAGGAGCATATGCCTATTCACAGAAAGGCACCTGCATTTGCAGAGCAGGCAACTAATACAGAGATTCTTGAGACTGGTATCAAAGTCGTAGATTTACTTTGCCCTTACCAGAAGGGTGGTAAAATCGGACTTTTCGGAGGTGCCGGAGTAGGTAAGACAGTACTTATTCAGGAACTTATCAGAAATATTGCAACTGAGCACGGTGGATATTCAGTATTCACAGGTGTTGGTGAGAGAACAAGAGAGGGTAACGACCTTTACCATGAAATGATGGAATCAGGCGTTATTGAGAAGACTACCATGGTGTTCGGACAGATGAACGAACCACCTGGAGCAAGAATGAGAGTTGGTCTTGCAGGACTTACAATGGCTGAGTACTTCAGAGATAAGGGTGGAAAGGATGTACTTCTTTTCATCGACAATATCTACAGATTTACTCAGGCTGGTTCAGAGGTTTCAGCGCTTCTTGGACGTATGCCTTCAGCCGTTGGTTACCAGCCAACATTACAGACAGAGATGGGTGCTCTTCAGGAGAGAATCACATCTACTAAGAACGGATCTATTACATCTGTTCAGGCTGTATATGTACCAGCCGATGACCTTACTGACCCGGCTCCAGCTACAACATTTGCACATCTTGATGCTACTACAGTTCTTTCAAGATCAATCGTTGAGCTTGGTATCTACCCAGCCGTTGATCCATTGGAGTCTACATCAAGAATTCTTGATCCAAGAATTGTTGGTGAGGAGCATTACAAGGTTGCAAGATCAGTTCAGGAAATCTTACAGAAATATAAAGAATTACAGGATATCATCGCTATCCTTGGTATGGACGAGCTTTCAGAAGATGATAAGCTTGTTGTTTCAAGAGCAAGAAAGGTTCAGAGATTCTTATCACAGCCATTCTTCGTTGCAGGACAGTTTACTGGTCTTGAAGGAAGATATGTCCCTGTAAGCGAGACAATTCAGGGATTTAAGGAGATTATCGAAGGAAAGTATGATGACATTCCAGAGAGTTACTTCCTTAACTGTGGTGGAATTGATGATGTTTTAGCTAAGGTAGAGAAGTAGAAAAGAGGTTGTAATGGCAGATTCACAGACAATAAAGCTTCTGGTTAATACGCCGGACAGAGTTTTCTACCATGATGACGCTACATTTGTTGAACTTTCTACCAGTGAAGGCGATATAGGTGTTTATCCGGGACATATTCCGCTTACAGCAGTTGTTGTTCCTTGTGTTCTGACTATACACAATGGCAATGATGTTAAGAAAGCTGCAGTACACGGCGGAATTATAGAGATTCTCAAGGATAAGATAACTATTCTTGCTGAAGTGGCAGAATGGTCAGATGAAATCGATGTAGAAAGAGCTAACGAGGCGAGACTGCGAGCTGAAAAGAGACTTGCCAGCCATGATAATAATCTGGATATGGTAAGAGCAGAGGCAGCGCTTAAGAGATCGCTTGCGAGAATTAAGGCTGTTAATTAAATAATATGTATAAACCTTCCATTATCTGGGAATATTTCAGGTGATGGGAGGTTTTTTATATGGTAAAGATGTATAGGTTTCAGAGGCTGATGGTAGCAGCCGCAGTAATTATATGGGCAGTATTTGCAGGCAGACTTGTCTATAAAGGAATTAAGGGGGAGACGATGGATGTCGTAGATACATTTTGTGAAAATGTATACTATGACATAAGTGCAGATATATCAGCGACAGGAAAGCTTGACAATGGGATGTCTGATACTGCCAAAAAGCTGATGATGACACAGATGGCAAAGACAATCGGCCTTAACCGCTATAATATAACAGAGGATGAGAACGGAATATATCTTACACAGAACTCGGTTAATGGTAATGTGGATATATCAATAAAGAAGGCAGATGCAGGCGAGTATTTCAGAACCAGCGTGCAGCTTTATAAAGGATTTGACAGTGTAACAGATTATGAGAAGCTCATAAAGGATGTGTTTGACGAGTATGGAATTAATACTCATGTAACAGTGAGCATGAAGGGCAGCATAGCCGGGGATATGTCTCAGTATGACAAGAGCGAGGTCAGTGGCAATATGCTTAAGATGTTAGGTGCAAAGACCGTTACGACAGGACAGATACAGGATTCATATGTTGTGTATGCATATGCTAAGAGTGTAAAGGATTCTGTAAGTATAGGAAAGAACAAGATAAATGTTAATATAACAATGAATTATGATGAGACAAGGGGAGTGACAGATATACAGCTGTCAACACCGATATATAATGAGGATTTCTGATGTTGGTTTCAGATGCTGATTTCCGGGACGTAAAACTTGCTATTGTGGTTTTGGGCTAAAGAGATTAAAATAACCATGTATATCCAGATGATAATTAAGAAAAGATGAGGCAGATATGGAATTAAAAGAGCTTTTAGATAAATGTATTAACGACAGACTTATTGATCTTACAATAAGCGGACAGAAGGTTAAAGATGAAGAAGGTGTGATGAGGGTTAAGATACGCCCTGTCCAGCTTAAGGATGAGATAAAGTATCAGGCATCAGAATTCGTAGGAAGAAAGGTGCTTCACAGCAATTATTCAGAAGAAGAGATAAAGACAAGAATTACAGAATATATGGAGAACACATTTAAACAGGCGCAGTTTAATATGACAGATGCAACTGCTACGGTGCTTAGTTCCAAGAAAGGCGCTTGTACATGTAAGTATAAGAAACTTACACAGATTAAGAGCCAGAAGGATCTGTCACACAACAGAACCAAGACATATATTCTTAAGGAAGGCGAGAAGGTAGATTTCCTCGTTGACCTTGGAGTTATGACTAAAGAGGGTGCAATTGTAAGGACAAGATATGATAAGTTCAGGCAGATTAACAGATTCCTTGAATTTATTGAGGATATACTGCCTCAGTTAGATAAGGACAAGGAGCAGACAATAATTGATTTCGGATGTGGTAAATCATATCTTACATTTGCAATGTATTATTATCTTAAGGTGCTTAAGGGATACAATATAAGAATAATCGGACTGGATTTAAAGAAGGATGTTATTGAGCATTGCAACCAGTTAAGAACGAAATACGGTTATGACAGGCTTGATTTCTATGAGGGCGATATTGCTTCTTACAAGGGAGTTGATTCTGTAGACATGGTTGTAACGCTTCATGCATGTGATACAGCCACTGATTATGCACTTGCCAAGGCTGTAAAATGGGGTGCTAAGGTTATACTTTCTGTGCCTTGCTGCCAGCATGAGGCAAACAGGACGATAGCAGATAAGAATCTTTCACCTGTTATGGATTATGGAATCTTAAAGGAAAGATTTGCGGCGATAGCAACAGATGGTGCGAGGGCAAAGCTTCTGGAGTCTAAGGGATATCAGACACAGATACTTGAGTTCATAGATATGGAGCATACACCAAAGAATCTGCTTATAAGAGCTGTTAAGACTGGAAAACCTGATGCTAAGGCTTATGAGGAAGTTCTTGATATGAGCAGGACACTTAATATTGACCTTACGCTTAAGAAGCTTCTGGAGGATTAAAGTGAAAAGAATCAGAAATTATAATATATCGGGTTCCAAGTATTTTATACTTGGAGTTATATTCTTCGTGACGGTTATAATAACATTTATATCAATGAAATTCGAACAGATTATGCCATCAGCAACTACTATGGCGGATGCTACGCTTCCGACAGTTGCGATAGATACTGAATCAGGGACTCAATATAATGTTATGCATGGTTATACTATGGAACTTGATTCTACATTATTCTATGGCAATATTACACCTGTTGCGAAGGACAGAAAACTTGCAATAACAATTAATACATATGGAGAAGATGTTGAGTCCGTAGGTTATAAGATACGTTCAATAGAGGACCAGTCGCTCATAGAGAATACTGAAGTTAATGGATATCAGGTATCTGATAATAAGATAAATGTTACATTGAACATAAAGAATCTTCTTGATACCGGAAAAGAATATGCTCTTGAGGTTGTTCTTAAGACAAAAAAGCATGATGCGGTCTATTATTATACAAGAATTATGTATGGCACAGATTATGATGTGCAGACGAAACTTGATTTTGTCATGGATTTCAATGCATGTACATTTGACAGTGCCAGACTTAAGGATATAGCCGGATATCTTGAAACATCAAGCGTTGGTGATAACACTAACTATGGTAAGGTTAATATCAACTGTTCACTGAGCCAGGTTGGATGGGGAGACCTTGAACCATATATAGAGAGCGAGATTACACCAGAGATAATATCTATTAATGATGATGTTGCAATAATAAGGCTTGATTACAGGGTCGGAGCTGCTAATGATTATTCTTCAAGTGATACATATAATGTGAACGAGTATTACAGAATACGTCAGGCTAACAGTGGTTTCTATCTTCTTAACTTTGAAAGAGAGATGAATCAGGTATTTGATGCGAAGAATGACCTTACTTCTTCAGCAAAGATTAATCTTGGAATTAATTCATCAACAGATGTTAACTGTACTTCTGATGAAAAGGGAATATATACTTACTTTGTTAATCAGGGTTCACTGTGGTGTTTTAACAGCAGTTCACAGACATTTACAAGAGTATTCTCATTCAAAGGTGAGGAGACTGATTCTGTAAGAGAAGGTTATGATGCCCATAATATCAAGATAATGAAGATAGAAGATAATGGAGATGCAACATTTTTAGTATCAGGATATATGAACAGAGGTGAGCATGAAGGTGAGGTTGGAGTATCCTTATGCAGATATTCATATGCGGATAATGATGTTACTGAAAGATTGTTCATTCCTGTAGCAATTCCTTATAATATTCTCACACAGAATGTAGGGGGTGTTTCCTATGTTTCCAACGACAAATTCTATATACTTATAGATGAGACGTTGTATTCTGTTGACCTTGTAAGTAAGGAGGTCATGACTGAGATAACAGGGCTTAAAGAAGATACCTATGCGGTATCTGATGCCGGAGATGCCATTGCATACAGTATTTCGGGAGATATCTATAACACAGATACCATAAGAATTCTTAATATGAGCAATGACAGCGCATATGAAGTGAAAGCAGATGAGGGCGATACATTAAGACCTCTTGGATATATAGATTCCGATTTCATATATGGAACAGCACATAAGGATGATATTATATCAGGAACAGACGGAAGCAGAACTTATGCAATGTATAGGGTTGGAATTATTGATGTTGACTACAATCTGATTAAGGAATACGAACAGCCAGACATATATGTTTCAGGTACAGAGGTTGAAGGTAAGCGAATTACACTCTCAAGAATTGTAAAATCAGGAAGCGGATATGTTTCAACAAGCATAGACCAGCTTATTAATAAAGATGAGAATGTAGTAGAAAATGCTGTAAAAGCCGAGACAATAAGTACAGATGCAAGAAAACAGGAACTGTATATTGACCTTATAACCAAGGTTAATGATATATCAGTTACTTACAGAACTTCTGGAGAGATAATATTCAAGGATAATACAAAGCTTGAACTTGAGGATGATTTTTCATGGGATGGAAGGTATTATGTGTATGGTTATGGAAAGTTCCAGGGAAGCAGAACACAGCTTGATCAGGCAATAACTCTTGCATACGACACATATGGAACAGTAGTTGACAGCAATTCCAAGCTGGTATGGAAGAGATACAGAAGTACACAGGCATCAATAGATGGTATTGCGCCTGTGACATCAGGAGATTCAATTACTAATGCAGTTGCTGCGGTAAGTAATTATCTTGGCGCTGATTTCAACGCAGTTTCTTATATGGAGCAGGGACATACCGCTGTTGAGACATTTGACAATATAAGCGGTGTACATGGAATCAGTCTTACAGGAATAACTTATGAAAAAGCACTCAGCTATGTAGGGGATGGAAGTCCTGTCATAGCAAGGATTGGAGAAGACGAATATATTATCATTACTGCATATAATTCAAGTGAGATTGCATATATTGAAGCATCGACCGGAGCACAGAAGACAGTTTCAATGAATGATGCAGGTAAAATGTTTTCTCAGGGTGGCAATATATATGTAACTTATTACAAATAATGATGTGCATAAGGATTGAGTATTATGGCTAAGAAGAAATTATCCAAGAAGAAAAGAAGACGCAGATTAATAAGAAGGCTTGTATTATTAACAATATTACTTGCTTTTGTTGTAACACTGGCAATATTCTCACCAAAGATAATCAAAGTTATACAACTGGCACAGGATGCTAAGGAACTTGTCAATGATAGTTCAGTAGATACATTTATGTCATCAGGAACTACACTTATATATGATGCTGATGGCAATGAATTATGCTCAATGAGGGAATCAAAGGACATGTATTATGTTAATATAGGTCAGATTCCTGATACACTGGCAGATGCATTTGTTGTAATGGAAGATAAAGATTTCTACAAACATAAAGGAATTGATATCAAGGCCATAATAAGAGCAGTAATAGCTAATACTGAGAATGATGAGATTGTTCAGGGTGCCAGCACCATAACACAGCAGCTTGCCAAGAACATATTCCTAAGTCAGGAAGTTACATGGCAGCGAAAGGTCAAAGAGATATTCGTTGCGACATATATAGAGAAGAAGTACTCCAAGAATGAGATACTTGAGTTTTATCTTAATAATATCTATTTTGCTAATGGATATTACGGGGTAGGAGCTGCGGCAAGAGGATATTTTGACAAGGAAGTAAGTGAACTTACACTTGCTGAGCAGGTGTTCATAGCGGCAATTCCTAACAGCCCTACAAGATATAACCCTCTTACCAATTACGATAATACGATGACCAGAAGAAATCTTATACTTGATAAGCTTCTTGAGAATAATAAGATAAGTCAGGAAGATTATGACACAGCGGTTAATACCCAGATAGTGCTTGCACAGCAGCCTGAGGTTTCTAAGAATAATTCGGTGGAAACATATGCAAGACATTGTGCAGTAGAGGGTATGATGCAGGCCAATGGATTCGTATTCAGAACTGATTTCAGCAGTGATGATGACTATGACCAGTACAAGGACCTGTATGAGCAGAGTTATACACTGTTTCAGCAGAAACTTCTTTCAGGTGGATACAAGGTATATACAAGTATCAATATGGATGTGCAGCAGATGCTTCAGGATGCTATCGATGATAATCTTAAAGGTTATACAACCATGAAAGATGATGTATATGATATGCAGGCAGCAGCTACCTGTATAGATAATGAAACCGGAAATGTAGTGGCTATTGTAGGTTCAAGAAGTCAGGAACTTGAAGGGTATACATTGAACAGGGCATATCAGAGCTACCGACAGCCGGGAAGTTCTATTAAACCAATACTTGATTATGTTCCATATCTTGAGCGTGGCAATACACCTGATACAATCGTAAAAGATGAGTATATTGAGGATGGTCCTAAGAATGCTGATGGAACATACATGGGCAGTATTACATTGAGAACAGCGGTAAATCTGTCACGAAATACAGTTGCATGGAATGTACTGAAAGAAATCACTCCACGAGTAGGAAGTGCATATCTTCTTAATCAGGGATTCCACAGAATATGGATGGATAAAGATTACAATGCTATATCAATCGGCGGATTCACATATGGAGTATCTACAGAAGAGATGGCTGGTGCATATGCAACGATAGCTAATGATGGACAGTACAGAAGAGTTACATGTGTAGAACAGATAAAGGATGCGCGTGGAAAAGTTATATATGATTCATCTAACAGGCAGCAGAAGATATATGATTCAGATGCATGCAGAATGATGACTGACATGTTAAAGACAGCCATAACTAACGGAACTGGACGTGAAGCAGCAACAAACAATGCGATTGTTGCCGGAAAGACAGGTACAACCAATTCCAACTATGATTCATGGTTCTGCGGATATAGTGCATATTATACAGTTGCTGTATGGCAGGGATATGATTATCCTGCAACAATACCACAGACTTATACCAAGCAGATATTCAAGCAGTTTATGGAGTCAGCACATGAGAATCTTGCCAAGAAAGATTTTCCATCATATGGAAAGAAGAGTGATGTTGAGGAGACAACGAAGGAAACAGAATCCGAGACAGAATCTGTAAAAGAAACACAGAAACAGACACAGTCAGAGACACAGAAGCCTTCGCAGACACAGAATCCAAGCCAGTCACAGCAGGAATCACAGAGCAGTTCATCAGGTGGCAATACAAATGCTGATCCGGATAATACAGGTTCAACACAGGAAACTAAACAGAATAGTATTGAGACAGAAAAAAAGCCGGACGCGTAAGCGCCCGGCTCAATTATTATATGCATTAAGCTGTAAGTGAATAATTACTTACCATAGTGACGTTCGTTGTATTCCTTAACTCTCTGCTGGATTCTTTCAACAGGGCTTAAGAGGTCACTGATTGAAGAATCATGGTTAAGTGTATCAATAAGAAGAGCCATATACTTGCTCATATCTACATTGATGTACCAAGGCTTAGAAAGAAGTTCTGCTGGCTGGTATACAAGGTTAGTTGTAAGAATTCTGTCGATAATTCCATTCTCATAAGCTTCATCAAACTTCTTGAATCCGTTAGTGAAAAGACCGAATGTTGTAGCACAGAATACTCTGCTTGCGCCACGCTTCTTAAGCTCAGAAGCAACATCAATCATACTCTCACCAGAAGAAATCATATCATCAATGATGATAACATCCTTGCCTTCAACATTAGTTCCAAGGAACTCATGTGCAACGATAGGATTACGTCCGTTAACAATCTTGGTATAATCTCTTCTCTTATAGAACATACCCATATCAAGACCAAGAACGTTAGCAAAGTAAACTGCACGTCCCATACCACCTTCATCAGGGCTGATAACCATCATATGGTCACTGTCAATGTGAAGATCATCTACATTAAGAAGAAGATACTTGATAAACTGATATGTGCATGATACAGATTCAAATCCCTTAAGAGGAATAGCATTGTGTACTCTAGGATCATGTGCATCGAAAGTAATAATATTCTCAACACCCATATCTGTAAGTTCCTGAAGCATAAGTGCACAGTCAAGAGATTCTCTTCCTGTTCTCTTATGCTGTCTTGATTCATAAAGGAAAGGCATGATTACATTAATTCTTCTTGCCTTACCACCTGCAGCAGCAATAACTCTCTTAAGATCAGCATAGTGATCATCTGGAGACATATGATTCTTGAAACCACAAACAGTGTATTCAAGGCTGTAGTTGCAGACATCAAGCATAATATATAAGTCATGACCACGAACAGAATCTACAAGAACGCCCTTTCCTTCTCCTGAACCGAATCTAGGAGTCTTAGCGTTAACAATATAACTGTCTCTCTTATATCCTGCAAAATTGAGAGTAGAAGTATTCTCATTCTGACGCTGCTCTCTCCACTTTACAAGGTACTCATCAACTTTCTTACCCATTTCAGTACAACTTGCTAATGGGATAATACCTAATGTTCCGTAAGGAATAGTTTCAGTGTGTCTTTCATCACGTGGCATAATAAATAATCCTCCATAAAGTATAATAATTAAACATACATATAAAAATATAAACATTGACGGGAAATAAGTCAATGATATATTTGACATAAATAATCGTTAAGCCCTTTTAACTGGTGATAATTTCTTCATACAGCGGATATCATCGCCAAAAAGTCTTAATATAGAATAGGCACTTACAAGTCTTGAGAAAATTCTCTGTGAGTACCTAGTCTCAATATCAGGCATCTCAAGGTTAGAAGAGATAATAATGCTCTTTCTTCTAAGAAGCCTTTCATTAATAGTATTAAACAGATTAGAAAAATTATAGTCTGAAGCTTTCTCGGTTCCAAGGTCATCAATAATAAGAAGATCACATTCAACAAAGAAAGAAGTATCAAACTTGGAACTTCCAAATTCCTTAAAATCATCGCTCTTAAAAGAATCAAAGAATTCACCTGCAGTAAGATATATTATGCTGTGGCATGAATCCATAAGAGCCCTTGCAATACAATTAGAAAGAAATGTCTTTCCAACGCCGGTCTGTCCAATAAACAACAGATTAGAAAATTCAGTATCAAAGTTATCGACGAAATCGTGACATACTTTGAGAACTTTCTGCATATTATTATAAGGTGTGAGCCCTGTTGCTGGATCAACATCAGTATTGTTGTACCAGCTAAAAGAGAATGTGTCAAAATTCTCGTCAGTAGTTATGTTCTTGAGATTAGAGTCCTTATATATAAGATCTATAGCTTTTTTGTTAAAGCACATGCAGCGTTTACCATCAACATAACCGGAATCCTTGCAATAAGGACATGTAAATATATCGTCAAGATAATCAGCGGGCTTGCCTATAGAAGCCAGAGCAGCCACTTTTCTGTTGTTGAGTGACTTAAGGCTGGAAGCTAATTCATCAGTAGTCGTGTCCGATGAGTCAGCTTCTATACGCGCTCTGGCAGTTTTAATGGACAAGTCTATAATCTCAGAGTCAATATCTGCTATATCAGGACACAGGGCGGTGACTTCTTTATAACGGTCACTTTGCAGGTGCCTGTTGGCTGTTTTAATATCATCATATTGCCTCATAATAGAGGCATATTGTGTATTGGTCAAAGGCATAGCGCCCCTCCTTATAATTAATTATTATTGCTTAGCAGAGAATTATACCAGTCATCTGATTTCTTAGGACGCTGCTGGTAGTTATTAAAACGGTTGGCGTTCTGTTTAATAACATTAGATGACTTAGCTGCTTTGGCAGCCTTGCCAGCTTCGTACTGTGCATCAGCCTTCCTGATATCTTCAGAATTCCTGATGTTAGAAGTATGCCACTTGGTAAGAATAGAATCAGCATATTCAAAGCTTGGCTGGTGAGTAGCCTTCAAGGTTCTGTTACATGCTTCGATAATTATGTCAGTTTCAAAGCAGTATACGTCAGTCCACTTGATAATAAGGTCTTTCTCGACTTTGCCAGGTTCTCTGCTGTTAAGACCAAATGCTTTCATGACACTGTAAACAGCATCATTGTGGTTAGATACTTCTTCCTTGGCAGCGTCAACTGTGCTGATACCTTCATCAGCCCATGCGAGAGCCACCTTCTCTATGTATCTTATAGAAGTCTTACCCTTAGATACGCAGTATTCAAAGAGGTACTCAATAAGATCAGCAGAGAAATTCAGAGTGTCATAGAAATACACAATGGCATTAGTCTCAGGCTGTGAAAGAGTCTTTCCGAGGTATGTCTGTATTACGAAAAGTAACATTGAAAAATCATCGTTAGAATTAAGCTCGTTAAGCTTGTCAGCAGGAGCTGTTACTTTCGAAGGTTCTACATTGTGTGCTGAAGAAGCTGCTGCAAAATCCATAGAAACCACATTAGAAGGTGAATCTGATACAGGATTACCCGAAACAGGTTCATCAGGGATTACAGCTTCGGAAACAGCATTATCAATGCTCTCAGCGTTAATCTCAGGTGCAGCAATGTGGTTACGGTCATCATCAGGTTCAGGTGAAGAACCGTGGTTAGCAATATCCTTCATGGTGATGCCACAAAGCTGGTTATTGTCATCATAAGAAAGCTGGACAAGACCTGATCTGTCCCAGTATCTTAAAGCACGCATCACATCATTCTCAGTCTGGTTAAAAGTATCAGCAAGAGAAGAGATGCTTAAGTTACTGTTCTTTCTTGTAAGAAGTCTCAAAAGATAAAGATAGACCTTAACAAAGTCTCCGTTGGCTGATGGTACATATTCGTCTATGAAAATATCAGAAACTGCTGTATAGCCAGAAACAGTCTCTGAGTATAAGTTCAGATTATTCATGGTATTAGTCTCCCCAAAAAGTTATGAGCAGATTATACCACTGAAAAAAATAAATGCAAAGCGCGTCCAGTGCGGAAAGGAGAAATGTGGATAATGTGGAAAATGTGGATAAATAAAAAATGTACATAGGAAAACCGCATGAAATGTGGGTTCAGAAAAATACCAGAATAAAAAATTATCCACAATTATTCTGAACAAATTAGTAACAGAAAATTGTGGATAATGTGGATAACTTTGTTGAAAAAGTTCGGGCGGGTGGAAAACGTACTATTTAAGCAAGTCTTCGCCGATTTTATATACGTCACCGGCACCCATAGTTATTAACAAGTCACCGTTGATACAATTTTTTAATAAATATTTTTCAATGTCCTCAAAATTGTCTATATATATACATTCTTTACCAAGAGACTGTATCTTCTCGCACAGGTCAGCAGAGCTGATTCCGAGAGTATCAGTTTCTCTTGCAGCATATATCTTGGCAAGGACAACCTTATCAGCGTGGCTTAAAGCATCAGCAAACTCATTGAATAAAAGCTTGGTACGCGAATATGTATGAGGCTGGAAGACTACCCATACATGATTGTGTGGATAGTGGGCAGCAGAACCTAAGGTTGCGCGGATTTCGTCAGGGTGATGAGCATAGTCATCAATAACTGTAACTCCGTTAAATGTACCCTTTTTCTCAAATCTTCTGTTAGTACCCTTAAAGTTAGAAAGACCTGCTTTGATATGTTCCATATCAACAGAAAGCTTTCTTGCAGCGGCAATAGCAGCAAGAGAATTATAAACATTGTGAAGTCCAGGTACACCAAGAGTGATAGTATCTGATTTCTCACCATTAATAAGAAGAGAATAAGTGCATCTTCCAAGTTCGTCATAAGTGATATCAGAAGCACTGTACATGCTCTTTGCAGGGTCAGAACCAAATGTTATGACCTCGCAGTCAGTATCCTGATAGAAATATTCATAGTTATCAATATCAGTATTGATGATAAGAGTTCCGTCAGAAGGAAGCTTTTCAGTAAAAAGCTTGAAAGAATGACGGATGTCATCAATATCCTTGAAGAAATCAAGGTGATCTTCTTTGACATTAAGAATAATGTTCATTGTAGGATTAAATGATAAAAAGCTGTTAGTATATTCGCAGGCTTCTGCAACAAAATACTTATCACCGCCGACTCTTGTATTGCCGCCAATGCTGTTAAGGATACCACCTACGGAAATAGTAGGATCCATGCTGGCTGCAAGTAATATTTCAGAAACCATGGAAGTAGTTGTTGTCTTTCCGTGGGTACCTGCAATGTTAATGGCATTCTTGTAGATAGTCATAATCTGACCAAGAAGCTCTGCACGGGTAAGCATTGGAAGACCAGCTTCCTTAGCTGCCTTGAATTCCGGATTGTCCGGATGAATTGCTGCTGTATATACAACAAGATCTATATCATTAGTTATATTACCGGCACTCTGTGGTACGGATACGATACAGCCGTCCCCGATAAGTTCGTCAGTAAGAGCTGATGAGTGAGCATCAGAGCCTGAAACAGTAAAACCTTTAGATAAAAGAATCTTGGCAAGTCCGCTCATACTTATACCGCCTATGCCAATGAAGTGAATATGGATAGGGTTGTTGAAATCAATCTTGTACATGATATTGTCCTTCCTTGAAAATAGTGTTTAATATATTGTATGTCTTATCGGCTTATTTTTCAAACCTTTCTTATTATATACTATACGATTTAGAAAATGTGCATAAAAATGTGTATAAAAAAAGCGAAATTCTTTTTACTTAATGAGAATAGTATGATATAATCAAAATATCTAAAAGCAGTAAAAATTTAACATCAGAGGTGATAGCATGATTAAAAAAGAGATGATTGCAATGCTGTTAGCTGGTGGCCAGGGAAGCAGATTAGGAGTACTTACTTCTAAAGTGGCAAAGCCGGCAGTAGCATTTGGAGGAAAGTATAGAATAATTGACTTCCCTCTCAGTAACTGTATTAATTCAGGAATCGATACAGTAGGTGTATTAACACAGTATCAGCCACTCCGTCTTAATACACACATAGGAATTGGTATTCCTTGGGATTTGGATCGTAATGTCGGAGGCGTATCAGTTCTTCCACCTTATGAGAAGAGTCAGAACAGTGAATGGTATACAGGAACAGCTAATGCCATTTACCAGAACCTTGAATATATGGAGCAGTATAATCCAGAATATGTACTTATTCTTTCTGGTGATCATATATACAAGATGGATTATAAGATAATGCTTGATTATCACAAGGCTAACAATGCAGATATAACAATTGCTGCAATGCCTGTACCTATAGAGGAAGCAAGCAGATTCGGTGTAGTTGTAACAGATAACGATAATAAGATTACTGAATTCGAAGAGAAACCAGAACATCCAAAGAGCAATCTTGCTTCAATGGGTATATACATATTCAGCTGGAAAGTTCTTAAGGATGCACTTATCAAACTTAAGGACCAGCAGGAATGTGACTTCGGAAAACATGTAATTCCATACTGCTTTAATAATAATAAGAGAATATTTGCTTACGAGTATAACGGATACTGGAAGGATGTAGGAACATTAAGCTCATATTGGGAAGCTAACATGGAGCTTATAGACATTATCCCTATATTCAATCTGTATGAAGAATTCTGGAAGATATATACCAAGACAGATACAATTCCACCACAGTATATAGCTAAAGATGCATATATTGAGAAGAGTATCATTGGTGATGGAACAGAAGTATACGGACGTGTATTTAATTCCGTAATCGGTTCAGGTGTAGTTATTGAAGAAGGATGTGTAATCCGTGATTCAATAATTATGAATAATTCTCATATCGGAAAGAATACAACAATTACCAAGTCTATTATTGCAGAGGATGTAACAATCGGTGAGAATGTTGAACTTGGTGTTGGTGAAGAAGCAGAGAATGTCAAGTTCCCTAAGATATATAATTCTGGACTTGTTACAATCGGTGAGTGGTCAGTTATTCCAGACAATGTCAAGGTTGGAAAGAATACTGCAATCTCAGGCGAGACAACATTACAGGATTACCCTAATGGTGAGTTACCAGGCGGAGGCATAATAATTAAGGCAGGTGATAATTAATGAAAGCAATAGGTATTATATTAGCTGGCGGAAATAACAGAGCGATGCGTGAACTCTCTAACAAGAGAGCAATTGCAGCCATGCCGATTGCCGGAAGTTATCGCGCCATAGATTTTGCATTAAGCAACATGACTAATTCAAGAATCCAGAAAGTAGCTGTTATTACACAGTATAACGCAAGATCACTTAATGAACATTTAAGCTCATCTAAGTGGTGGGATTTCGGAAGAAAACAGGGAGGATTATTCGTATTCACTCCTACAATTACTGCAGAGAGCAGTAACTGGTATCGTGGAACAGCAGATTCATTATACCAGAATATTCATTTCTTAAAGCAGAGCCATGAACCATATGTAGTTATAGCATCAGGTGATGGCGTATATAAGCTTGATTACAATAAGGTACTTCAGTATCATATTGAGAAGAAAGCAGATATCACAGTTGTTGTTAAGAAGCTTGAAGATCGTTCAGACATAGGCCGTTATGGTGTTGTAGCCATGACAGATGAAGGCAGAATCACAGATATTGATGAGAAGCCAATAGAGACTAACCTCTCAACAGTTTCAACAGGTATCTATGTAGTAAGAAGAAGACTTCTTATTGAACTTCTTGAGAAAGCTGCTGAAGAAGACAGACATGAGTTTGTAAGAGATATTCTTGTAAGATATAAGAATATCAAGAAGATATATGGTTATAATATTGATTCTTACTGGAGCAATATCTCAACAGTAGATGCATATTACAAGACTAATATGGATTTCCTTAATAAGGACGTAAGAGATTACTTCTTCAAGCAGTATCCGGATGTATATTCTAAGGTAGAAGATCTTCCACCAGCAAAGTACAATTTCGGAGCCAATGTAAGAAACAGTCTTGTTTCAAGTGGATGTATAATTAACGGAACTGTTGAAGATTCAGTGTTATTCAAGAAGATTTATGTAGGTAATAACAGTGTAATCAAGAATTCAATTATTCTTAACAATGCATATATTGGAGATAATGCTTATATTGAGAATTGTATTGTTGAAAGCAACAGCACAATCAAGGCTAATTCAAGATATGTTGGAGAGAATGGTACAAGGATTGTTGTGGAGGATAGTCCTTTATATTATTAAGAATAGTTGGAACAGAAGGTGTTTGAACCAAAGTATAACGAGGTTAGTATGACCTAAAAAGGGGTGCGTTATGAATATAACAGATGTAAGGGTAAGAAAGATTGCTAAAGAGGGCAAGATGAGAGCTGTTGTGTCAATCACAATAGATGACGAATTCGTAGTACATGATATTAAGGTGATTGAGGGAGAGAAGGGCTTGTTCATTGCAATGCCAAGCAGAAAATCATCAGACGGAGAGTATCGTGACATTGCTCATCCAATCAACACTCAGACAAGAGATAAGCTGCAGAAGCTTGTTCTTGAAGCCTATGAAAAGGCTGAGGATGTAGAGGAGTAAAGCAGTCGAATACAAGACGAGTAAGGGCCAGCCTGTGAAAACAGACTGGCTCTTTTGTACTTGCTTTCAATCTGCTGAATAAGTATAATCTCAATAAATGTTATAAAAGAGAGGAAAATACAATGTATATAATAGCGGGACTTGGTAATCCGGGTAAAGAATATATGGGAACAAGACATAATGCAGGATTTTCGGTAATAGATGAGCTTGCGGACAAATATAATATCAGCGTGGACACAGCAAAGCACAAGGGACTTATCGGAAAAGGTGTGATAGCAGGACAGAAGGTAATCCTTGTTAAGCCTATGACATATATGAATAATTCAGGCGAGTGTATAAGAGAAGTTATGGATTATTACAAATGTGATATAGATGATTTCCTTGTTATCTTTGATGATATAAGTCTTGATGTAGGAAAGTTAAGACTCCGTGCAAAGGGAAGTGCCGGTGGACACAATGGAATCAAGAGCATAATAGCACATCTTGGAAGCGACAAGTTCAAGAGAATAAAGTTCGGAGTTGGTGACAAGCCTAAGAACTGGGACCTTGCAGACTGGGTGCTTGGAAAATTCCCTACAGAGGAATATGAAACATTAAGAGAGGCTAACAAGAAAGCCTGTGAAGCTGTAGAATGCATACTTTCAGAAGGAATTGAAAGTGGTATGAATAAGTATAACGGATAACTGGTGGTATAATATGAAAGCAATATTTGAGCCGGTGTATAATACAGCCGGAGTGGAACAACTTAATAAAGAGCTTGCTAAAGATGGTGGCAGAACAGTAATGGTAAGCGGCTGTATTGACACGCAGAAGCTGCATTTTTCAAGTGCCATAGCCAGCAACTATAACTTTCAGCTTGTTATAACCAGTGATGAGGGGAAAGCAAGGGATATGGCAGAAGATGCCAGATTCTTTAACGGCGGTAACGTAATGTATTATCCTGCGAAGGATGTAATATTCTATAACGCAGATGTGCAGGGACGACAGATTGCCGGAGAGCGAATCAGATGTATAGCGGCCATAATTGACAGATTGAATAAATCGGACATCGCCAGTTCGGGAACGGATAAATCGCGAAATAGAGCAGCAAATATGGCAGCGGCGAAAGAATCGGATATCGCTCAATCGGATGCCCCGCTTACGATTGTGACAACTATCGATGGAATATCAGATATGCTTCTGCCAATCGACAGATTCAAGAAGGCGGTTATCAATCTTAAGAATGGCGACATACTTGATGTAGAGGATATGGCAAAGAAGCTGACAGCTATGGGATTCGAGCGATTCGGAATGGTTGAAGCCAAAGGACAGTTTGCCATAAGAGGCGGAATAATAGATATATTCTCATATACAGATGAAGCACCTGTGAGAATTGAGTTGTGGGACGATGAGATAGATTCGATAAGGGCATTTGATGTAGACAGCCAGCGTTCTATTGAGAACTACAAGAGCTATACAGTATTTCCTGCGACAGAGTTCCTTTTTACAGAGGACGAGATAGAGCAGGGAATTGAAAAAATCAGACATGAAAAAGACGAGCAGATGAAGCTGTTCGGAGCAGATAAAAGAAAACGTACCAAGGAACAGATAGAGGCGGGCAACCATCTTAACAGAATGTTTGATGATGCGTTAAGGACAGGAGATTACAGTAAATTCATATATACATTTGCAGACAGAGTGAGCAGTCTGGCAGAGTATTTCCCTAAGGGAGATACTCTTATTGTCGTGGACGAACCTGTAAGACTTAAGGAACACAGCGACATGACTTTCTATGAATACAGCGAGAGTATGAAGAACAGATTAGAAAGCGGTTATGTGCTTCCAAGCCAGACACATATGTTTATGGATATGGAGACAGCCGTTCTTTCAATGAACGGACATAAGCAGCTTGTGCTTACAACGCTTGATTACACACCTGAATTCTTCGGTATAGATTATTCAATGCACATTGAGGCGAGAAGCATAAGCTCATATAACAACAGCTTTGAATATCTGTCAGATGATATAAGAAAGTACAAACGCAATAAATTCGCAGTTCTTCTTGTGTGCAGCTCAAGAACAAGAGCCAACAGAATTGTTGATGACCTTGGAAGGCTTGGAATTGAGAGCTTCTATACAGAGGACAGCAATAAGTCTATGGCAGCCGGGCTTGTAATGGTTACTTACGGAAGCCTGCACAGGGGATTTGAATATCCGCTGCAAGGATTTGTGTGCATTGCCGAGAATGACATATTTACAGAGAAGAAGCGTAAGAGAGTCAAGAAGAAGGAATATGACGGCAAGAATATTGCCGGTTTCAATGAACTTAATATTGGCGACTATGTTGTTCATGAGAATTACGGAATAGGTCAGTACAAAGGTATTGAAAAGATTACTGTTGAAGGCGTTGAGAAGGATTATATCAAGATATCTTACGCTGATAACAGCAACCTGTATGTGCTTGCGACACAGCTTGACCGCCTGCAGAAATTCGCAGGTTCGGATGTTGAGAAGAAGCCGAAGCTTAACAAGATTGGCGGCTCAGAGTGGGGCAAGACCAAGTCAAAGGTTCACTCAGCTGTTGAGGAGGTGGCGAAAGACCTTGTTGAGCTGTACGCCACAAGACAGAGAATAGAAGGATATCAGTTCGGTCCTGATACAGTATGGCAGCAGGAATTTGAGGAAATGTTTCCTTATGAGGAGACAACAGACCAGTTAAATGCGATAGAAGACACGAAGCATGATATGGAAAGCCGCAGGGTAATGGACAGACTTATATGCGGGGATGTTGGATATGGAAAGACGGAGGTTGCGATAAGAGCAGCATTTAAGGCAGTTCAGGAAGGAAAGCAGGTTGCTTATCTTGTACCGACAACAGTACTTGCAAGCCAGCATTTCACCACATTTGAACAGAGAATGAAGGACTTTCCGGTTACAGTAGCCCAGCTGTCCAGCTTTAGAACCTCGGCGCAGAATAAGGAGACTGTCGAGGAACTTAAGAAGGGCATGGTCGACATTGTAATAGGAACACACAGGCTTCTGTCAAAAGATGTTGTGTTTAGGGACTTAGGGCTTCTTATTATTGATGAGGAACAGCGTTTTGGAGTTACACACAAGGAGAAGATTAAGAAGTTAAAGAATAATGTTGATGTGCTTACGCTCAGTGCTACTCCAATTCCTAGAACGCTCCACATGAGCCTTGCAGGAATCAGGGATATGAGTGTTCTTGAAGAGCCTCCGGTTGACCGTGTTCCGATTCAGACTTTCGTTACTGAGCATAATGACGAGATGATAAGAGAGGCAATCAAAAGAGAGCTTGCCAGAAACGGTCAGGTCTACTATGTATACAACCGTGTAAGAAGCATTGATGAGGCGGCGGCGCACATTCAGGAGCTTGTTCCTGATGCAAATGTGGCATATGCCCACGGTCAGATGGACAAACGCGAGCTTGAGAAGATTATGTGTGATTTCGTTAATGGTGAGATAGATGTGTTGGTGTCTACAACTATAATTGAAACGGGTATGGATATATCCAACTGCAACACTATGATAATTGAAGATGCAGACCGTTTCGGACTTTCACAGCTTTATCAGCTGCGAGGAAGGGTTGGCAGAAGCTCAAGGACTGCGTATGCATTTTTACTATACAGAAGAGACAAGGTGCTGACAGAAGTAGCGGAGAAGCGACTCAGCGCAATCAGGGAGTTTGCGGATTTCGGTTCGGGCTTCAAGATTGCGATGAAAGACCTTGAAATCCGTGGAGCAGGAAATGTGCTTGGAAACAGCCAGCACGGACACATGGCGGCTGTCGGATACGACCTGTACTGCAAAATGCTTAATCAGGCGGTCAACAATCTTAAGGGAATTAAGAATGAGTATGAGTTTGAGACAACAATAGATGTTGATGTGGACGCTTATATTCCGGCGACATATATTAAGAGCGAGTACCAGAAGCTTGATATATACAAGAGGATTGCTGCACTTGAGAACATGGATGAATTATCTGATATGAAGGATGAGTTGTCAGACAGATACGGAAGTGTGCCATCATGTGCCGACAATCTGCTTATGATTGCACTTATCAAGTCTAAGGCGCATAAGCTTGGACTAATCGAGATAAAAGGCGGTGTGGTACATCAGGAATCAGGTGCTGCAGTATGGCGCACAGTAATGACGGTCTATCCTAAAGCTGAGTTGGATCCGGAAGCTATCAAGAAGCTTCTTGATGAGTACGGCGGCGCAATCCAGATGAGAGTAGACGCCAACCCGGCATTCATATGGACTGTAACTAAGAAGAAATTCACTAATGCGAAGGAATACCTTAAGGGGCTTAATGCGCTGATGGATGTGTTTGTTGAGCGGCTGATGGTGAAATCGTGAGGAAGTAAGGCGGAAGACGTTTTTGGCGTGTGGGAAAGACCTACTAAACAGGCAGAGAGGGCTTGTTTAGTAGGTCTTTTGCATGAAAAGTACCAGCATATGCAAGAGCGAATCAGGCGAAAGACCTACTAAGATGAGGTGCTAAGGGAGATTAGTAGGTGAATGAGCTTTAGAAAAGAGATAGGAGAGCAGGAGTTGACCTACTAAACGGGCAGAGATAGGTAGATTAGTAGGTCTTTTGGGTGAAAAGTACCAGCATATGTAAGAGAGAATTAGGCGAAAGACCTACTAGGATGAGGTGTAATGGGAGATTAGTAGGCGAATGAACTAGGGAAAAGTGATAGGAGAGCAGGAGTTGACCTACTAAATAGGCAGAGATAGGTAGATTAGTAGGTCTTTTGCTTGAAAAGTGCCAGCATATGTAAGAGAGGATTAGGCGAAAGACCTACTAGGATGAGGTGTTAAGGGAGATTAGTAGGTGAATGAACTTTAGAAAAGAGATAGGAGAGCAGGAGTTGACCTACTAAACGTGCAGAGATAGGTAGATTAGTAGGTCTTTTACATGAAAAGTACCGGCATATGTAAGAGAGAATCAGGCGAAAGACCTACTAGGATGAGTTGTAATGGGAGATTAGTAGGTGAATGAGCTTGGGAAAAAAGATGTGAGAGCAGGAGTTGACCTACTAAACGTGCAGAGATAGGTAGATTAGTAGGTCTTTTACATGAAAAGTACCAGCATATGCAAGAGAGAATCAGGGGAAAGACCTACTAGGATGAAGTGTAATGGAAGATTAGTAGGCGAATGAGCTAGGAAAAGAGATGTGAGAGCAGGAGCTGACCTACTAAATAGGCAGAGATAGGTAGATTAGTAGGTCTTTTACATGAAAAGTACCAGCATATGTAAGAGAGGATCAGGCGAAAGACCTACTAGGATGAGGTGTAATGGGAGATTAGTAGGTGAATGAGCTTTAGAAAAGAGATGTGAGAGCAGGAGTTGACCTACTAAACAAGCAAGAGGAGATGAGTTAGTAGGTCTTTCATCAAAATCAAAGAGGGCTAAAAATCTCACATCAACAGTTGACAACCTCAGCAGATGTGTTATAATTCAAAACAGTTTAACACTTTAAAGCGTAACGGTTTAAAGCGAAACATTTCTGGGCAGAAATATTTTTAGGCTGAAATATTTCTAGACGGAAATTCCTTTAGGTGGAAGTGCTTTCAGAATGAAGCGTTTTCAGAAGGAAACTTTTTAAGAGGAACTTTTAGGAGGAAACAGGTTATGGCAGAAAACAGGGGTAATTTGACATCATACAGACCAGACATCAAGGTTATGGACTGTACATTAAGAGATGGAGGTCTTGTGAATAATTTTGAATTCACAGATGAGTTCGTTAAAGACCTTTATGAAGCTAATGTGGCAGCAGGCGTTGATTACATGGAATTCGGATATAAGGCTGATAAAGATATATTTGACGAGAAAGAGTTTGGAAAGTGGAAGTTCTGTAAGGAAGAAGATATCAGAGCTATCGTTGGAGAGAATGATACATCACTTAAGATATCAGTTATGGCAGATGTTGGAAGAACTAATATGAAGAGAGATATTCCACCTAAGTCAGAGTCAGTTGTTGATATGGTAAGAGTTGCAACATATATTAATACAATTCCGGCAGCTATTGAGATGGCTAATTACTGTTCAGATATGGGATATGAAGTTACAGTCAATATCATGGCAATATCTACAGCAGGTGAGAATGAGTTAGATCTTGCATTAGAGCTTCTTGCATCACAGAGCAAGGCACAGTACATCTATCTTGTTGACAGCTATGGTTCATTATACCCAGAGCAGATAAGAAGACTTGCTGACAAATACATTAAGATAGCAGAGAAGTACGGAAAGAGCGTTGGTATACATGCACATAACAACCAGCAGCTTGCATTTGCAAATACAATCGAGGCATGCTCAATCGGTGTAAGCCTTCTTGACGCAACAGTAAGCGGAATGGGAAGAGGCGCAGGTAACTGCTATTCAGAATTATTGTTAGGTTTCTTAAGAAATCCTAAGTTCAATATAGTTCCAGTGCTTAAATTCATTGAGAAGCATATGGTTCCACTTAAGGCGTCAAGCGTTGTATGGGGATGTGATGTACAGTACATGCTTACAGGCCAGACTAACCAGCATCCAAGAACAGCGATTGCATTTACTAAGGCAGAAAGAACCGATTATGCTAAATTCTACACAGAAATTACCGGAGATGAGTAATGAAATGTTGACATGGCATTTTTAAGAGCGTAAAATATTTTCAAAATCGTGTAAAACATTTTTTACATCGGTATCTTTAGATGAAAGGAAGTACTAACAATGGAAAAGAAGAATATTGATTGGTCAAGCCTTGGCTTTGGTTATGTTAAGACTGACAAGAGATTCGTAGCCAACTATAAAGATGGCGCATGGGATAACGGAACACTTACAGAGGATGACAAGGTTGTCATTAGCGAGTGTGCAGGTGTCCTTCAGTATGCACAGACATGTTTCGAAGGTCTTAAAGCTTATACAACAGAGGATGGTCACATTGTTATGTTCCGCCCAGATCTGAATGCAGCAAGAATGAAAGATTCATGTGAGAGACTTGAGATGCCAGTTTACCCAGAAGACAAGTGGGTAGAGGCAGTTGCTAAGACAGTAGAAGCTAATGCAGCATGGGTACCACCTTTTGGTTCAGGTGCTACACTTTATGTCCGTCCATATATGTTCGGAAGCAACCCAGTTATCGGAGTTAAGCCTGCTGATGAATATCAGTTCAGAGTACTTACAACTCCCGTAGGTCCTTACTTCAAGGGCGGCGCTAAGCCTATTACTATCAAGGTTTCAGATTTTGATAGAGCAGCACCACACGGAACAGGACATATCAAGGCTGGACTTAACTACGCAATGAGCTTACATGCAATTATGACAGCACATGAAGAAGGATTTGCAGAGAATATGTACCTTGACCCAGCAACAAGAACTAAGGTTGAGGAGACCGGTGGCGCTAACTTCATCTTCATCACTAAAGATGGTAAGTTCGTAACACCAAAGTCTAATTCAATTCTTCCATCAATCACACGCCGTTCATTAATGGTTGTTGCTAAGGAATATCTTGGATTAGAGGTTGAGGAAAGAGAAGTTCTCTTTGATGAAGTTAAGGATTTTGCAGAATGTGGTCTTTGCGGTACAGCTGCAGTTATCTCACCAGTTGGTAAGATTAACGACCATGGTAAGGAAATCTGCTTCCCAAGCGGAATGGAGAAGATGGGTCCTACAATCCAGAAGCTCTATGATACATTAACAGGTATCCAGATGGGCAAGATTGAAGCTCCTAAGGGATGGATTTACACAATCGCTTAATTGACATTCTTTAAACATTTAATCGGTCTGGATGCATGTCCAGACCGATTTTTTAATTTTCTAAAGTAGATTTTACATTAAAAATGTGATAACATACTAACATAACAGACGTTAGTAAAGAGGTGCAATAGTATGTCAGAAGTCGGAACTAATGAACGTTTATTGCGTTCTGATGTAACATTAGAAGAAAGCAGAAAGATAGAGAGAGTTCTTAGAAGAAACAATATATCATATTTCGAGAAGTGGAACTTCCACACAGGAGTGTTTAAGTTTCTTAATAACAGTAAGAATTCCAAATGTGACATCTATGTTCATATGGATTCTATGGAGAAGGCTAAGGAACTACTTGCAGATATGTAGAAAATAAATATGTTAAAACATCGTTTGATAAAAAGGGTTAAAGCAAAATGCTTTAACCCTTTTTTACACTAATATAGTACTTGTGAGGTATATAATATTTTTTGATTTTTATTGATGTAATATTAAAAATAAATTATTATAAAAGCATAATGATTTAAGAATACTTATGGAATTGGAGGAATTTTCAATGAGTTCTGTTACTAAAAGGATTAGTATGGTAAAACAACCATATGGAGGATATCTAAATAAAAATCAGTTTGAAACTATCGCTATCGATGATGGAGAGATACTGAATGAAAAAGAAAATATTTCTCCTTCATTAGTTGGCTTGACTGTTGATTATTTGACTCGGTTTATGATGGGTACGCCTGTAAAAGAGGCTTTCAAAATTTCATTAATGGGAGCAATGAGCTTAGATTTATTATTAAATAATGTGAATGGAGAAAAAGGAACAGCTTTAAAAATTGCTGAGAAGCTTTTAAAAGGTATAAAAGGACTTGATGATAAATCGGTTAGTAATGCATGCAAATTAGTTGGCTTCGATACTTTCCTTAGAGCAGGTATAGTGGGATATAAATCAGTAGAAGAAATTAACCCGGATATTGATACCATTAGGAATATTGCAATTATGGTTAAAAGAGGTTTAACATTTTGGAAAGAATATGGTCCTATAATAAAAGATGGATTTAGATTCGAGGGAGGCTATACAGATATAGTAACATCAGGAGATGGCGATTATTTAACAAAAGATACATTATGGGATTTTAAAGTGTCAAAGGATGAGCCTAAAAGCAAATATACGTTACAGTTGCTAATGTATTATATTATGGGGTGCCATTCAATACATCCAGAATTTAAGAGCATAGAAAATTTAGGAATATTTAATCCAAGAAAGAATAAGGTTTATATAGCTAAGATATCATCAATTAATTCTGAAATAATTGAGAAAGTATCTAGTGAAGTTATTGGATATAAATAATAT
>CAVBPJ010000020.1:0-8873 GCA_963597265.1 Evtepia sp.
CTATTGTAAAATATACTACGAATATCAAATTAGCGCAACAATAAGCGGATTAATCGTGCATATTATTTCAAAAAAATAAGCTGCCCCATACGGGACAGCCTATCATAATTCATCTTAATAATTAGTCAACAGAGATGATTTCTTTCTTGTTGTAAGAACCACAAGACTTGCATACTCTATGAGGCATCATTAAAGCGCCACACTTTGAGCACTTTACAAGATTTGGAGCAGCCATCTTCCAGTTTGCTCTTCTCTTATCTCTTCTTGCCTTTGAAGATTTATTCTTTGGACAAATTGACATATGTTACACCTCCTTAAAATTCTTTAAAATATCTTTGAAAACAGACATTCTTGGATCCAGGGACTCTCGGTCACAGCCACACTCTGAGATATTCAGGTTGTGTCCGCATATAGAACATAGCCCCTTGCAATCAGGGGTACATAATGTCTTACCCGGCATGGATATAAGTATTTCGCCGAAAACTAATCTGTCCACGTCGAGTTCGTATCCACCAATATAGTCTTTTTCTTCCTTTGCTTCTTCCCCGGCAGCATTGTCTGAGAAATCAACGATTTCATCAACACTGTACTCTACTTTCGTAGGAACAGACTCTAAACATTTGTCACATGGAATATCAAGAACAACAAAGCTCTCTGCTTTAATCTCAAGCTTATTCTTACCAATTCTGGTAATGCAAAGTTCAAACTCTGGCTTTTCAAGTATATTATACTTGGCAATTCCAGTGTCAAAGCTCTCTGATTCAATTGAAACCTTTTCTATTCTTTCATCCTGTGAACCGGATAAAAGCTCTCTTAATTCAATTAGCATAATTGTCTCCAATTCATACTATTGTGCATAGGAAAAGCATGCGCTAATCCACACCTTGTCAATTATACGCATGCTCCCTGCCTTTGTCAACAACAAATTCAATTAAATTCAATATTTTTCATGAATATGTCGGATTATTTTACTAATGCTAATGTTTCTCTTGCGATTGCAAGCTCTTCATTAGTAGGAATTACGCAAAGCTTAACCTTAGACTCTGGTGTAGAGATAATTCCTTCTACTCCACAAGCCTTCTCACTTGCAGCTTCATCAAGTTCAACACCAAGGTATCCAAGATACTTAGCTACCATTGGACGAAGCCATGCAGCGTTCTCACCAACACCTGCTGTAAATGTAATGGCATCAACACCATTCATAGCTGCTGTGTAAGCACCGATATACTTAGCTACTCTGTAAGCATAAGCTTCAAGTGTAACCTTAGCAATTTCGTTACCATCATTAGCTGCAGCGTTAAGATCTCTGAAATCGCTTGAGATTCCGCCTGACATACCAAGTACACCAGACTTCTTGTTAAGGATATTAAGCATCTCGCTTATTGTAAGGTTCTCATGGTTGCATAAGAACTCTAAGATAGCTGGATCAAGGTCACCAGAACGTGTTCCCATGATAAGTCCTTCAAGTGGAGTAAGACCCATAGAAGTATCTACACACTTTCCACCAACAGAAGCTGAGATTGAAGCACCGTTACCAAGGTGGCAAACGATAACCTTAGCTGTCTTAGGATCAAGGTTAGCAAACTTGATTGTCTCCTTAGATACGAAGCTGTGGCTTGTTCCGTGGAAACCATATCTTCTTACGCCGTACTTCTCATAGTATTCACGAGGAATAGCATAGAGGTAAGCCTTTGGCTCCATTGTTCCACCAAATGCTGTATCCCATACAGCTACATTTGGCTTGCCTGGCATAGCTGCCTCAACGGCTTCAATACCGATAAGGTTAGCTGGGTTATGTAAAGGACCAAGGTCGAAGCACTCTCTTACAACCTTCTTAACATCCTCTGTTACAAGACAAGACTCAATATACTTCTCACCTGCGTGAAGTACTCTGTGTCCTACTGCTGCAATCTCATCTGTAGACTTGATTACGCCGTGCTCAGCATCCTGAAGAGCATCAAGAACAAGCTTAACTGCAATGTTGTGATCCTTCATAGGAGTCTCAACAACATACTTATCCTTTCCTGTTGGCTTATGTGTAAGAATAGAACCATCAATACCGATTCTCTCTACAAGACCTTTTGCGATTACGCTCTCATCATCCATGTTAATAAGCTGATACTTAAGAGATGAGCTTCCACAGTTTAATACTAAAATATTCATTACAAAAATTCTCCTTAAAAATGTTAATTATGCATTCTGAGCCTGAACAGCTGTCATAGCTACTACACCAACGATATCATCAGCGAAGCATCCTCTTGAAAGATCGTTAACTGGCATAGAAAGTCCCTGAAGAACAGGACCATAAGCTCCAGCCTTAGCAAGTCTCTGAACAAGCTTATAACCGATGTTACCAGCTTCAAGGTTAGGGAATACAAGTGTATTAGCCTTACCAGCTACTGGGCTCTCAGGTGCCTTAAGTGCAGCAACTTCTGGAACTAAAGCAGCATCTAACTGAAGCTCACCATCAACAGTGATATCTGGGTACTTCTCTTTTGCAATCTTAACAGCATCAGCAACCATAGTTACTCTGTCATGTTTAGCACTTCCGTATGAAGAGAAACTAAGCATAGCAACCTTAGCATCCTTTCCTACGAAGCTCTTGAATGAATCTGAAGAAAGCTTAGCAACCTCAGCAAGCTTCTCTGAATCATAATCTGGGCTTACAGCACAGTCAGCAAATACGAAAAGACCATTCTCACCGAATTCACAGTCTGGAACTTCCATAAGGAAGAAACCTGAAACTGAGCTGATACCTGGCTTAGTCTTTAATAACTGAAGAGCTGGACGGATTGTGTTACCTGTTGAGTGGCATGCACCAGATACTGCTCCATCAGCATCTCCACATTTACACATAAGGCATGCATAGTACATGTAATCCTTTTCCATCTGTTCCTTAGCCATCTCAGGTGTAACACCCTTCTTGCTTCTTAACTCAACGAATTTATCAATATACTTCTGCTTATTAGGATCGTTAAATGGATCTACGATTGTGGCGCCAGAAATGTCATAGCCCTTACCATACTTCTCGATCTCTTCAGGAGTACCAATGATAACTAAATTAGCAATGCCTTCCTTTAAAATCTTCTCAGCAGCTTCATAAGTTCTCTTATCCATAGACTCTGGTAAAACGATAGTCTTCTTGTCTGCCTTTGCTCTTTCTTTAATTGTGTCAATAAATGCCATGATTAATGACTCCTCCTTATAAAAAAGTAAATTTTCAGTAAACATACTGAACTCTGACAAAAATTATATACCAATTTTTAGTTGAAAACAAGGTCGTCATGCACTTAAAAATGTTTTAAAAACGATACATTAAGTAAAATCAGCAATATTTTTGACATAAATGGGTGATTTCAGTAAAATATAATAAAAAACAGTGAGGAGAATCAACATGAAAGCATGCGGAATAGTTGCGGAATATAACCCATTACATACAGGACATGTATACCAGATGAATAAAGCAAGACAGATTTCCAAGGCTGACTGCATTATCGTTGTAATGAGCGGCAATTTCGTGCAGCGCGGTGAACCGGCAGTAATCGATAAGTATGCAAGGACAAGAGCCGCCTTAAAAGCTGGTGCTGATATTGTTGTTGAGCTTCCTGTTTTCTATGCATTATCAAGTGCAGAGAATTTTGCAAAGGGTGCGGTTCTTACACTCAGTAAGATGAAAGCATCTTCAATATGCTTTGGCGCTGAGACCGATAATACAGATAGTCTGTCACAGATAAGCCGGACTATAGTATCTGAATCTCCTGAATACAAAGCAGTTCTTAACAAAGCTCTTGCAGGCGGCCTCTCTTACCCTGCTGCAAGACAGACTGCTCTTTTGGAATATCTGCCGGAATGTAAGGACATAATTGCAGGTTCTAACAACATACTTGCAATTGAATATATAAAAGCAATACTTGCCAACAATCTTAACATGACATACTATCCGGTGCTTCGTGAAGGTGCAGGATATAATGACGATACAGATAATGCCGAGTTTGCAAGTGCATTCGGAATAAGGAAAATGCTTATGTCAGGTGAATATGATAAGTTAAAAACATATCTTACTTACGATATGTTTGAAGAAATCAGCCATTCCAAGAACTGCCCTTTAATTCCTGATGATTTCAGCGATATATTTAATCACAAAATGCTTTTCCTTAAGCAGACATGTAACATTAATAATACTGACTTTGCTGATAAACTTGCTGAATATGAAGATATCAGTCCGGATATTGCGAACAGATTTGCATGCGCCTTTACAGGAAGAGAAACTATCACAGAATACGCAATGAAAGTAAAATCAAAAAATATAGTTTATTCAAGAATATGCCGATGTATTATGCATATAATTCTTGAAATCAGAAAACCGATGTCCGATTTATACAATAATATACCATATATAAGATTACTGGGATTTAATAAAACTGGTCAGCAGTATCTTGGAAGCATCAAGAAAGAACTTGATGTTCCTTTCATCACCAAGGCTGCTGATTACAAGAATGAACTTTCATTTGACATTGCATGTTCTGATATATATGCACAGGCAGTATATGAAAAGTCCGGATATGTAATGAAGAATGAATTACAACAGAATATAATCCGTATATAAAAATACACCTGCTGAACCACTTATATGATTCAGCAGGTGTATTTTATTGATACGTATTAATTATTAATATTAGTTCTTAAAGCTGTGGATTGGTGCAGGAATTCTTCCCACTCTGTTTACGAATGCAGAACAGTCAAATTTATTAACTGGCATAATAGGTGCATAACCTAAGAGTCCGCCGAATTCTACTGTCTCTCCAACGCCCTTTCCTACAACAGGAATAACTCTTACTGCTGTTGTCTTCTGGTTTACCATACCGATAGCTGCTTCATCAGCAATAATTCCAGAAATTGTTGTTGCAGGTGTATCGCCAGGAATAGCAATCATATCAAGACCAACTGAGCATACACATGTCATAGCTTCAAGCTTTTCAATTGTAAGTGAACCCTCATTAACAGCGTCAATCATTCCCTGATCCTCTGATACAGGAATGAATGCTCCGCTAAGTCCGCCTACATATGAAGATGCCATAACACCGCCCTTCTTAACCTGATCGTTAAGCATTGCAAGTGCTGCTGTAGTACCAGGTGCTCCGGCTCTTTCAAGTCCGATTTCTTCAAGAATCTCAGCTACAGAATCACCAATTGCAGGTGTAGGTGCAAGTGAAAGGTCAATAATACCGAATGGTACACCGAGTCTCTTAGAAGCTTCCTGTGCAACAAGCTGTCCGACTCTTGTAATCTTGAAAGCTGTTTTCTTAATAGTTTCGCAGAGAACTTCAAAGCTCTTTCCTCTTACGCTCTCAAGTGCATACTTAACAACACCAGGACCGCTGACACCAACATTGATAATAGCATCATCTTCTGTTACACCGTGGAATGCACCAGCCATGAATGGGTTGTCATCAGGAGCATTACATAAAACAACAAGCTTTGCACATCCTAAAGAATCCTTGTCCTTAGTAAGCTCTGCTGTCTCTTTAACTATCTCACCCATAAGTCTTACTGCATCCATGTTAATACCTGTCTTTGTTGAACCAACATTAACAGAGCTGCAGATAAGCTCTGTCTGTGCAAGTGCCTGTGGAATTGATCTGATTAAAAGTTCATCACTCTTAGTCATACCCTTAGATACCACTGCTGAATAACCACCAATGAAATTAACACCAACAGTGTGTGCAGCTTTATCAAGAGTCTTTGCAATAGTAACATAATCTTCTGGTGTCTTACATGCAGAAGCACCAACAAGTGATATAGGTGTAATTGATATTCTTTTATTAACAATAGGAACACCGAATTCCTTGGCAATCTCTTCACCAGTTGAAACTAAATCCTTAGCAAGAGTTGTGATTTTGTTATATATTTTCTCATTAACCTCAGCTAAATCAGGACCGGCACAGTCAAGAAGGTTGATACCCATTGTAATAGTTCTTACGTCAAGGTTTTCCTGCTCGACCATTTTATTGGTCTCTGTAACTTCCATAATATTAATCATAGTATTTAAGTCTCCTCGCTTTCTTAGATACGGTGCATCATGTCAAAGATTTCTTCACGCTGGCATTTGATTACAACACCAATATCTTCGCCAAGTTTATCAAGGTCTGAGTTAACAGTGTCAAAGTCTTTTTCAGAACCTGACATATCAACAATCATCATCATATTGAAATATCCAGAAACAATAGTCTGAGAGATATCAAGAATATTAATCTTGGTATCAGCAAGATAAGTACATACTCTGGCAATAATACCAACAGTATCTTTTCCTACAACAGTAATTACACATTTTTTCATATCATTCCTCTTTCTGCACTCTGTGGCGCGGTTATATTTCGCAAATACCTGATAAAACATCACGCTTTGCAACCTCTATATCAAAATCCGAAGATTTGAATGAGTTATCTGACATATCAATCTCTAATTTTACAGTTTCATAAGCCAGTTTGTCATAATTATTCTCTTTACTTAAGTGACCAAGATATATTTTCTTAAGATTATCATGCAGTAAAGAATTAACAAGCTGTCCAGATGTTTCATTGGACAGATGACCTTTATTGCCTAATATTCTCTTCTTAAGATAAAAAGGATATGGGCCAACCTGTAACATATTGATATCATGATTAGCTTCAACAAGCATAATATCAGATTCTTTAAGATTATCAATCACATAATCATCATAATATCCAAGATCAGTAACTACAGATGCCTTCTTACTTGTACCAGCACACTCCTGTGTAAATGTATAAGCAACCGGTTCATTGGCATCATGTGATATTCTGAATGGATGAATCTTAACATCTCCTATAGCAATATCTTCATCTGCGTTAATTGTATTGAGTATTCCCTGTGGGATATTACCAAGAGATGAAGTTTCGCTGATGCCACTTATTGTTCCAGGAGTTGAATATACCGGAATAGCATCTTTTCTTGATATAACGCCAAGCCCCTTGATATGGTCAATATGCTCGTGGGTAACGAATATTGCATCAATATCTTTAAGACTTAATCCCGCTGTATTAAGACCTTCTTCTATTCTTTTTCTGCTCACTCCTGCATCAAAAAGAATATGTGTATCCTCTGTGCCAAGATAGATACAGTTTCCACTGCTTCCGCTGGCAATCGGCATCATTCTCATCTATGTAGCTCCTTCTGATGAAACTTAATGTTTCACCATATATGTAAATCTATCTGTAAAATATACAAACCGTTAATAAATGTATCATATTCCAAGCATAATCTCAAGCTGGGAGCGTGTTTTTTCTATATCTGCCCCATTATCTATGACTTTATCAGCATATTTTCTAAACTCAGCTTCAGATAACTGGCTTTTAAATATATCAGATATCTTCTCGTCAGAATATCCTCTTGATGCTGCCAGTCTTTCTCTTCTCTTATCTTCTGAAACATATATGTACCATATTTCATCCATAAATATATCATAATGATCTTCAATAAGAAGAGCAGCCTCAACGAAACAGTAATCAACGTCACCGGCAATCTTATGATTATTAATCTTGTTGATAATCTCCTGCTTTACAAGCGGATGGATTATGCTGTTAAGAACGATTCTTTTATTAGGGTTCTTGAATATAATATCTGCAAGAAGAGGACGGTTTATCTCTCCATCATCACCTACAATCTGTTCACCGAATATATCAACGACCTTTTCAAATCCGATATTGCCGGATTTATATATATTTCTAGCAACAAGGTCTGCCTGTATAATATCACATGAACACATATCTTTCAGAAGTGCAAGAACAGAGGATTTTCCTGCTCCTACACCACCTGTAATTCCAATAACTTTCATTAGTGCGCCTCCAGCCAGTCTTTTCCTTCCTTTAAGTCTACCTCAAGAGGTACTTTAAGGCTTACTGCATTCTTCATTCCATCAAGCATTATCTGATTTACGATTTCAACTTCATCTTCTGCTGTCTCAACAAGAAGTTCGTCATGAACCTGTAATATAAGTCTTGATTTCAGATTATTCTCTTTAAGTGCATTATATACGTTAATCATCGCAAGCTTGATAATATCAGCTGCAGTTCCCTGAATAGGTGCGTTCATGGCTACTCTTTCGCCAAATGAACGCTGCATGAAATTAGATGATTTAATCTCTGGAATCTCTCTGCGCCTGTTGTACATTGTAAGTGAATAACCCTTTTCTTTGGCATCGCTTACAAGTCCGTCTATAAATGTTTTGATAGTCGGATAGCTTGCAAAATATCTTTCAATATATTCTTTAGCTTCTTTTCTTGAAATACTGAGATCCTGACTTAATCCGAATGAGCTCATTCCATAGATAATACCGAAATTAACTGCCTTCGCATTTCTTCTCTGCTCATCAGTAACTTCCTCAAGCGGTACGCCAAACACCTGTGCAGCTGTCGCACGATGAATATCTGCTGATGAATTATAAGCTTCAATAAGCTTTTCATCCCCTGACATATGTGCAAGGATTCTTAACTCAATCTGTGAATAATCGGCATCAAGGAATACATAGCCTTCTTTTGGTACAAATACTTTTCTTATAGCCTTGCCCATCTCCATTCTTATAGGAATATTCTGAAGATTAGGCTCTGTACTGCTTATTCTTCCAGTCGCAGTTATTGTCTGGTTAAATGTTCCATGAATCCTTCCATCTTCTGATATATACTGAGTAAGACCGTCAGCATAGGTTGACTTAAGTTTTGCTAACTGTCTGTATTCGAGAATCTTACTTACAATAGGATAATCAGGTGCAAGTTTTTCAAGTACATCTGCTGCTGTTGAATAACCACTCTTTGTTTTCTTTCCATTAGGCATTCCAAGCTTTTCAAAAAGAATTACAC
>CAVBPJ010000020.1:8883-39282 GCA_963597265.1 Evtepia sp.
ATTAAATTCTTCACCAGCAGCTTCATATATCTCTTTTTCAAGTACGGAAATCTTAGTACCAAGTACCTTTGAATAATCAACAAGTGCCTGTTTATCAACGCTTATGCCCTGCTGCTGCATTTCGAAAAGAACGAATATAAGAGGCATCTCTATTGTTTCAAACAACTCATACATATCCTCTTTCTTTAACTGTTCTGTTATCTTATCAGCACATTTGTAATAAGCATATGATGAAAGGCAGGCATACTTAATCAGATTATCTTCTGCCTCAGCAGCTGCTTTTTCTATGCTTAATTTGCCAAGAAGTTCTGCTTTTGAGGGATAAGTTAATGATAAGAATTCTCTTCCGAGTGTCTCGTAATCATAACTTTCATTACTTGGATGAAGCAGATATGCTGCAATTGCTGTATCAATAAATGCTTTTTCAGAAACAAGTGGATAACCGTTTTCCTTGTCTTTTTCAAATATATCAAGATAATCCTTAATATTGGCAGAGGCTATATTTCTGTGAGAAGCCTTGCTCACAACATCTAACAGACGTTCTGTCAGATAATTTTCTGTTACAAAACCTGATACCGGAATATAGTATATTTCTGTATCAGAAAGTGTTATTCCAACAGCTGTAAGTTCATTTTCTCTTATAATAGAAAGTCCGATTTTTTCAATTCCATCTGCTATATCTGCAGCTTTATTAAATACATTTTCAACTTCTGCAAAGTCAGATATTTTCTTGAAATATTCGTAACATTCAGGATCTTTAGCTGTTATATCTGTATCCTCAAACTTCTTGAGCATATTCTTAAAGTTATATTTCTTAAAAAGCTCATATGAATTCTCATTAAAGAAATCTCCAGCCTTGGCATCTTCTATATTATATTCGATTGGAACATCTATCTTAATCTCAGATAAGAATCTGCTCATCTTAATCTGCTCGATATTCTCTGTTATTGATGTCTTTGCCTTAGGCGGCTTTAATTCATCAAGATGTTCAAACACATTATCAAGGCTGTGATATTTGGAAATAATGGCAGATGCTGTTTTAGGTCCTATTCCCGGAGCACCTGGTATGTTATCTGATGAATCGCCCATAAGAGCCTTGACATCTATGAATTCATGTGGTGTAACACCATATAAATCAAATACATCAGCTGGATAATAGTCTTCTACCTCAGTTACACCTTTCTTAGTCTTAGGTATTCTTATCTTGATATGTTCATCAGCTAACTGAAGCAAATCTCTGTCTCCTGAAATAATAGATACATCAATTCCTTTAGCTGCATTCTGTTTGGCAAGTGTTCCAAGTATATCATCAGCTTCGTATCCTTCCTGTTCAACAACAGTGATATTCATAGCTTTAAGCAGTTCTTTCATAAGAGGAACCTGCTGCTTTAATTCTGGCTGCATAGGCTTTCTTGTACCTTTGTAGCCATCAAATGCCTTATGTCTGAATGTCGGTGCCGACAAATCGAATGCAACCGTAATATAATCAGGCTTTTCCTCATCAAGGAATCTGAACAGAATATTAAGGAAACCATACAAAGCATTAGTGTGTATTCCTTCTGCATTAGTAAGGTCTGGAACACCGTAAAATGCCCTGTTTAATATGCTGTGTCCATCTATTAATATAAGTTTTTCACTCATGACAACTCTCCAATCCACATTTTTAAAAGAATTTAATAATAATCAGAAGCAGTGCTGTAAGAATCATAACTGCAGTAACGAACAGATACCGTACTCTTGTAAAATGACTCCACTGTCTTAAGAAGAGGCATCTTGCTTCGCTATCCTTTAACTTCTGCTCTACAAGTCCGGTAAAATCAAATGCATCAAGATATCCGCTATAGCTGCTGTTTTCTATTCTTTTCTCATTATCATCATCTAATCCATATGAAATTATATAATATATCTCCATCTCTTCACGGCAGTCGGCACAGTTAAGAATGTGATGTGTAAATGCTTCTTCATTCTTAAGAGACAGATTACCATGTTCAAAGCTTTCTATCATACTCTGGATTTCTTTACAGTTATCCATAAACGCCTCCATAAAAGGATTATAATACAATACTAAAATAATATTCGAATTTTATTATGTGCGCAAGTATTCTTTACTTGATTTTTAAGTTTTATTATGATAAACTATCAAAGTCGCGCAGGTGTGGCGGAATGGCAGACGCAGCAGACTCAAAATCTGCCGGTGGTAACATCGTGCGGGTTCAAGTCCCGCCACCTGCATTAAAAAAGGAAGTTGCTTTTCGCAGCTTCCTTTTTTCTTTCCTTAAATCACGTACAAACGCAATATTCTAATTAAAGTGAGTTGTAAAGATCCTCATACTTTCTTGCAGAACTGTTCCATGAGAAGTCTGTCTTCATACCTCTGTCAACAATCTTGTTCCACTCTCTCTTATGATTGTAATAAACATCCTTAGCATAATTAACAATGCTAAGCATTTCATGTGCATTGTAATTAGCAAATGAGAATCCTGTTCCTTTACCTTCATATTCGTTATATGGCTCAACTGTATCTTTAAGACCACCTGTCTCTCTTACAATAGGAACTGTTCCGTATCGAAGACTCATGAGCTGTGAAAGACCACATGGTTCAAACAATGATGGCATAAGGAATGCATCGCATGAAGCATATACTTTATGTGACATATCTTCTGAATAATATATATTAGCAGATACTCTGTCGTTATACTTCCAGTCATAATGTCTGAACATATTCTCGTATCTTTCTTCACCTGTACCAAGAATTACAAACTGAACATCTTCTGCACAGAGCTGATCCATAACATATGCAACAAGGTCAAGTCCCTTCTGGTCTGTAAGTCTTGAAACAAGACCAATCATGAATTTTCCTTTATCCTGTGTAAGACCAAGTTCTTTCTGGAGAGCTACTTTATTCTTCCATTTTTCTTTTCTGAATGTTACCTGATTATAATTATGTGCAATTCTCTTATCAGTTTCAGGATTGTATTCATCATAATCAATACCATTAACAATACCTGACAGAACATTAGCTCTTGCTCTCATAAGACCGTCAAGATTCTCTCCATAGAATGGAGTCTTAATCTCTTCAGCATATGTCTCACTTACTGTTGTTACACGGTCTGCATATACGATACCACCTTTCAGATAGTTAGCATCATCATATGCTTCAAGCTTGTCAGATGTAAAGTACTCATCTGGAAGACCTGTAATATCTTTAACTTTCTTAAGATCCCATATTCCCTGGAACTTAAGATTATGAATAGTCATGATTGACTTAATTCCCTGATAAAATTCTCCCTGAGAGAATCTTTCTTTAAGATAAACAGGAATAAGACCTGTCTGCCAGTCATTACAATGAATGATATCCGGTCTGAATCCAAGTACTGGAAGTGCTGAAAGAGCTGCTTTACTAAAGAAAGCAAACTTCTCAATATCTTCATGAATCCAGCTGTAAGGTTTGTTTCCACCGAAGTAGAACTCATTATCAATAAAATAGAATGTAACACCATTCCACTCTAATTCAAAAACACCTACATACTGTGTTCTCCATGCAAGATCTATGTAAAAATGTGTCTTATAAACCATCTTTTCACGATACTCCCAAGGTATACATGTGTACTTAGGTATCATTACCCTTACATCAAACTTTGTCTTATCAAAATACTTAGGAAGTGAACCGGCAACATCTGCAAGTCCTCCTGTCTTAATAAATGGTACAGCTTCTGATGCAATCAACAATACATTCTTCATACATTAGTCCTCATTTCTTAATAAAATTGTTAAAATCCCATACTCTTCATGCATTATTATAAAAAAATAAGTGCAGTCCCTGTAAAACTGCACTTATTATATCACATATATTCGAATATTACCAGTAACGTCTTATAGCAATTACGCTCATACCTATTGAATTAACACCAACAAGTCTTACAGAACCACCTGGAACATTAGCGTGAATCATCTGTCCGCCACCAACATATAAACCTACATGTCCAGGGAAGCAGATTATATCACCCGGCTGCGCATTAGCAAGTCCGTTAACTGCTGTACCACCATATGCCTGAGCACTTGAAGATCTTGATATTGTTATACCATACTGTCTGAAAAGATATGATGTAAATCCTGAACAGTCAAATCCTGATGGTGAGCTTCCACCACTTACATATGGTACTCCAAGAAGTGAATATGCAAGTGAAACAACACCGCTTGCAACTGATGAATCACCCTTTGCAGGTGTAGTAGTTGTTGTTGTATTATTCTGCTGTGTCTGATTAGCCTTGGCAGCTGCGGCGGCCTGTTCTGCTGCTTTCTTGGCAGCTACTTCAGCAGCTTTCTGTACAGCGGCTTCAAGCTGGCTGCTTACATCATCAGCTTTAGCCTGTGTTTCCTGAATTGTGCTGTAAAGCAATGCCTGTTTTTCAGTTAACTGAGCCTGTGCATCATCAAGTTCTTTCTTATCATTCTCAAGTTTTTCCTTGAGTTCCTTGATTTCATTAGCTGTCTGAGCCATCTCATCAAGCTTGTTTCTGTCATAATTATATACTTCCTGAACATATGCTGCTTTATTAAGCATTGTACTCATATCAGATGAAGTAAGGAATACCTCAGCTAAAGACACTGACTGATCCTCATACATGTATTTAATACGGAGTTTCATATCTTCGTACTGTGATGCCTGAACTTTTTCAGCTTCTTCAAGCTTGATATTAGCTGCATCTATCTCGTCTGACTTATTAGCCATCTTAAGCTCCAGTTCATCCATCTGCTGTAACAGATATGCCCACTGGTTCTGAAGATCACCAAGTTCCTGTTCTGTCTGCTGTTTCTGCTGCTTTAACTTATCAACATCATCTGCGAAAACCGCAAATACTGTAGATACAGTTAATGTAGATGATAATAACACGGCTGCAAAACCTTTAAATATTCTCTTACGCATATATAACCTCAACTTAATTAATTATTACAAAATTGTTAAAAATCGTTTACGATTTTGTAATTATAATATATAGAGCGTGATTTATCAAGGCTTTACAGCTAAATATACATGAAAAATATGTGAACAGTATTTACCTTATGTTGTATTGAAGACGGATTTTATCCGAAATCAATGCAATAAATTCAGAGTTGGTTGGTTTGCCTTTTCCGCAGTTAATTGTATAACCGAACAAATCATTCAGGGTATCTGTGTTACCCCTGTTCCATGCAACTTCAATTGCATGGCGTATTGCTCTTTCAACCCTGCTAGGTGTAGTTTCGTACTTTCTTGCTATCGTAGGATAAAGCACTTTAGTCACGCTGTTTATAATCTCTGCATCTTTGACAGATAAAGTTATTGAATCCCTGAGATACTGATATCCTTTAATATGTGCTGGTATTCCTATATCATGAATAATATTGGTAATATCATTCTCAAGATTTCTGTCTGTAATTGAGACTGGTTCTTTTGGAAGAACATTTACGCTGACTTTAGTGTGCTGATTACGGATATAACGAATTCTGTTAATCAGTACTTCGTTATCAAATGGTTTCATTATGTAATATGCTGCTCCGACATTAAAAGCATCTTCTGTAACACTGTCTCTGCCAACAGCGCTTATTACAATAAAATCCGGCTTTGAATTTAATGTTTTATCCTCCCGCACTTTTTCCATAACAGTGATTCCGTCAATACCCGGCATTATAAGATCCAGTAAAACTACGTCTGGCCGACTTTCCTGAATCATCTTGACCGTATCTGCTCCGTTATCGGCTGTTCCAACGATTGTCATGTCCTCCTCTTCATCAATTACGCTTTTTAGTGCTTCAAGAATACTCTGATTATCATCTGCAATTGCAATTCTGGTCCTTTCCATACATTCAAGCCCTTTCATAATGTGAAAATTAAATAACCCGACATTGTATTAACTTCACAACAATTAGTATAATTTTAACAACAGCAGTCTGCAAGCACTTTTTATCGCAAGATATCACAGTATTCGACACAATTCGACAAAAATCTTTTATTATATTAAATTAAACCGTCGATAATAATAAACAAGATAACAAGTGGAAGGATGTATTTAAGATAAAACTTAAATATCTTAGGCATGCCAATACCCTTTCCAGTGTTAACTTCATTCATATAATTATCATATCCCCAGCCAAGTTTCGTTGTACAGAAAAGAAGTATAACAAGACTTCCTATTGGGAGAATAAGGCTGCTCACAAGGAAATCCTCAAGATCAAGCACATTAGTTCCTGCTCCAAGAGGAGTGAATCCACTAAGCACATTGAATCCAAGGATACAAGGAATACTCATAATGATTATAATAAACAGGTTAATTATACCTGCTTTCTTACGACTCCATCTGAATGCTTCCATGTTACATGCAATTATATTCTCAAGTACAGCAATAACTGTAGATAATGCCGCAAATGTCATAAAAAGAAAGAACATTGCGCCCCAGAATCTTCCACCTGACATATGTTCGAACACCTTAGGAAGTGTTACAAATATGAGGCTTGGACCACTGTCTGTCGGTATATTATATGACATACATGCAGGAAATATGATAACTCCTGACATAATTGCAACAAATGTGTCAAGTAATGTAATCTGTATGCCCTCTCCAACAAGTGCACGTTCCTTTCCAATATAGCTTCCGAATATCATCATTGAACCCATTCCGACACTTAAAGTAAAGAAAGCCTGTCTCATTGCCTCAATAATAATATTACCAAAGCCAACCTCTTCAATCTTCTTCATATCAGGAACAAGAAAATATTTCATACCCTTTCCGGCACCATCAAGTGTAAGACTGTGAATAGCAAGAACTATAATAAGTCCAAGAAGAATAAGCATCATATACTTGGTAATCTTCTCCACACCATTCTGAAGTCCCATACTGCATACTATCACAGCAATAAGAACAATTATTGCCATCCATACAAACATTATCCATGGATTAGATGTAACATCTGCAAACATCTGCTGGCTGTCAGTATGTTTAGTAATATCTCCTGTTATATATTTGATAAAATATCCAAGCATCCATCCGGAAACAGTTGTATAGAAGAATAAAAGTATATAATTACCAACCATTCCAAGATATCCGTGGATGTGCCATTTCTGGCCGGGACGTTCCAGTTCATGATAAGCCCTTATAATACTGCTCTTAGAAGCTCTTCCCATTGCAAGTTCCATAGATAATACAGGAATTCCGAACATAAGAAGGAATATCATATATAACACAACGAATATTCCACCTCCGTTATTACCTGCAATATAAGGGAAACGCCACACATTTCCAATACCAATTGCGCAGCCCGCACTTATAAGTATAAATCCAAGTCTGCTGCCAAATTTCTCTCTTTCCATTGTAATGTAATCCTTTTCTTTGTTAGTTTCTTTTTAGTCTTTATCAAGCATTCTATCAATAAATATACCATATCCGCAAGTAGAATCATCCACAAATACATGCGTCACAGCTCCAATAATCTTTCCATTCTGGATAATCGGACTCCCGCTCATTCCCTGAACAATACCGTTCGTAAGCTTAAGAAGTTCACCAGATGTCACTTTAAATGTAATATTCTTGGAATCACCGTATTTCAGATCTGTTATATCAATTTCATAATCATGAAAGCTGCCGTTATTATAAAATCTTACATATGCAGCGCCTTTTGTTACCTCATATGAGCCTGCAGCCTGCATAAGTTCCGGTGAATATTCACTGTATAGAGATGATGCATTTTCACCATAGATTCCTTTATCAGTATTGCTGCTTATACTTCCGATATTATCTTCTCTGTAATCAATTGTGCCAAGAAGCTCACCGGGTTCACCATTCTTTCCGGGAACAATAGAAAGAATCCTTGTCCGGTATATTCTTCCATTACTTATATCAAGGACATTGCCGGTTTCATTGTCTGATATGCCATGTCCTAAAGCTGCAAATGTGCCATCTTCGCACACATAAGTAACTGTTCCTACTCCCTGTGTATCATCTTTGACCCATATGCCAAGCTTATATTCCCCGGCAACATTTTTTACAGGTATAACCTGTTCCTTAATCTCCTGACCGTCACGCCGGAGAGTTATATCCATACTGTTTCCGGCTGATTCGGACACAGCCTGTGCAAGCTGTTCCTTAGTATCTATCTGCGTGCCATCAACTTTGATTATATAATCACCTTTATTAATCTTTCCTTTTGCAGGAACTACATTCTGACCGTCATCTGTACATATTGTTTCTGTATTGACAACATATATGCCATTACATTTCAGATATATTCCTACCTGAAATCCGCCCGAATACACATACTTTTCATTGACAACCTCCATATGTGTCCTTGCAACAGGAAGCAGACCGAAAAGCTTGTAATCAACATAATACTGACCGGTATTCCCTGACTGGATAGTTACATCCCTGCTGAAATCAATATTATCAGCACACAGATTATTGCTGCTGTCATATACAGTTCCTACAACTGGAATATCCATTGAAAAAACAGCCTTATCCTGTGTGTATATATACAGTTTGTCAGGAATCTTTTTCTTGATTGAATTGCAGTATATATATGCAGTAAAGCCTAAGCATAAGGCCAGAAAACCGGCATAAATTAACCCTTTTTTAAATTTACTCATCTTACTCCACCATCCTTCTAAGATTAGTATTAACAGATGAAATACTTTTAAAAAAGGGTATTAATGTAAATTAACACAGCTGTTATATTCAGTTCTTTTTAGCAAGCTGTGCCATATTTTTTAATTCTTTGGCATTAGATATAACTGCGTCTGTGATAACTGAACCACCAAGCATTCTTGAGATTTCATTAACACTTTCATCATATGTCAATCTTGTAATGTTGCTTATTGTTCTGTTATCTTTAGTCGATTTCTCAATAACATAATGATTATCAGCCATTGCAGCAATCTGCGGAAGATGTGTGATACATATTATCTGATGTGTCTTTGACAATGTGTTAAGTTTCTCACCTACGAGTTGTGCTGTCTTTCCGCTTATACCTGCATCAATCTCATCAAATATAAGTGTTTTGGATACATCAGTTTCTGCCATTACGCTTTTAATCGCAAGCATAATTCTTGAAAGCTCACCACCTGAAGCAATCTTTGCAAGCGGCTTCATATCTTCCCCCGGATTAGTTGATATCATGAATCTGACGCTGTCAGTTCCGGTTGAATCAGGAGCTTTTTCTTCAAAAACAGTTTCAAATCTCACATCAAGGAAATTAAGCTGTTTTAAAGCATTTATTATATCTTCCGAAAAATGAAGTGCTGTTTCCTTACGTTGTCTGGTAAGCTGCTGTGCGGCTTTCATCAGTTTCTTGTAAGCCTTGTCATATTCAGCTTTTCTTGAAGCAACAACTTCGTCATAATTCTCATACTCAGATAACTTCTGCTTCTTATCATCAAGAGAAGATAATATATCTTCAATCGACTTGCCATATTTCATCTTAAGAGAATTAATCAGGTCAAGTCTTTCTTCAAGTGCATTGAATTCAGACTGGTCAAATGTAAAATCATCCATATATGCTGAAAGATTATGTGCTACATCGGATATGAGACTTTCTATATCAGAAAGAATATCGCAGTTATCAGACAGAGATTCATCATATTCACTTGCAGCAATCATATTCTTTAATGCTGATCCTGCCATATCACTGAGATTATTATCTCCTTCTGAAAGAAGCATTGAAACTTCAGAAAGATTTCCTACAATCTTCTGGAAATTGCTCATTCTGCGGTAATCAGCTTCAACCTGTTCATCTTCCCCAGGCTTTAAAGCAGCAGATTCAAGTTCATTGATTTCGTACTGAAGAAAAGCCATCTCTTTAATCCTTGATTCATCGTCACCAGAAAGACTTTCATATGCTTTTCTGCACATAGTATATTCTTTATAGCAGTCTTTATACGAATCAAGAAGCGGAATAATACTATTATCATAATCATCAATTACAGACAGATGATTATCTTCATCCATAAGAAGCTGGTTATCATGCTGTCCGTGAATATCTATCAGCTCATGTGCAAGAAGCCTTGTCTGCGCTGATGTGAATGACTGTCCGTTAACTTTAATCTGCGAACGGTTTGCCATAATTTTCCTTGAAATAACAAGTTCACCGTCTTCACATGATATAACACCAAGTTCTTTAATTCTTTCAACCTTATCTTCTGGTATTGCAAATGTTATCTCAGAAAGCCCATATTCACATCCTGATCTTATGAAATCAGGTGATGTCTTGCTTCCCAATGCCGCATTAATAGAACCAAGAATAATTGATTTACCTGCACCGGTTTCACCTGAAAGTATATTAAGTCCTTCATCAAAATCAATATTCTCTTCTTCTATAAGCGCAAGATTCTTAACATGTAAATTAACTAACATACCTTACCCTTCAATCCTGTTTAGTCAGTTTTCCTAATAAGCTTCTTAATCTTGTTCATAACAAGTAATGTATCATTAACAGTGCGTACAGCGCACATAATTGTATCATCGCCGGCAATAGATCCGACAATTTCATTCCATTCAAGTGCATCAATTGCCGCACATACAGCCATAGCCATTCCTGGTGCTGTTTTAATAACAAGAATATTCTGTGCCATATCCATTGATACAAAACCTTCTTTTAGAACTCTTAAGAACTTATCGCTTGCTACAGGTTTGTCCTTTGTAAGTGTTGCATACCTTGTTCTCTTGCCATCTACAGAAACCTTAGACAGATTAAGTTCTCTTATATCTCTTGAAACAGTTGCCTGCGTAACATTATACCCCTCGTCATTAAGAATCTTAGCAAGCTCTTCCTGTGTTCCGACTTCATATCTGTCAATTACTTCTAATATCTTTTTATGTCTGTCTGTTTTCATATTAATCCCCAATTACATCTTATTCCTTATTCTTTCTAAGAAAGAAATTCTGCTTGTCTTGATGAGTTTTGATATCCGCTTGGACTGTGTAATAATAATCCTGTCCTCAGTTATAAGTTCACAGAAGCTTTCACCATCAAAAGTAGCAACTCTTGCACTGTCATTCTTAAGTGAACCTGCCTTACGTCCTGAAGAGCTTTTATTATCCTTCATAACAATCATAATCTCATCATCAGCGGCAAATATAATACTTCTCTGATTAAGAGAATGTGGACATATCGGAGTCACCATAATAAGTCTTGCAGTAGGCTGTATTATAGGACCTCCGGCTGACAGACTGTATGCTGTCGAACCGGTTGCAGTCGATACAATAACTCCATCAGCCGAATATGTATTAAGATATTCTCCATTGACATATATATCAAAGTCAATAATTCTTAATGCACCATTTCGGTTAATTACTACATCATTAAGTGCCATATCAGAAAAAATCTGTTCTTCACCACGATATATGCATCCATCAAGCATCATACGGCTATCAATTTCATAATCATCATTAAGAAGACACTCCAGAGTATCTTCAAACCTTGACATATCAGTATCTGTCAGATATCCAAGTGTTCCGATATTAACTCCAATGAATGGAATATTCTTCTCTGATAATTCTCTTGATGCCTGAATAAGTGTACCGTCACCTCCGAGAACAATGACACATTCAGTATTATCAGGAACCAGTCTCACATCACTGTATGCTCCTGTTGTATTAAAAGCAGTATCCTGTTCAATCTGGCATACACATTCAGCCCCTTTAGAGCGTAGAAAATGTGCAATCTTTCTTGTATTAACACCATCAGGATCTTTAAACCTGTTAGTAACAATATAAAAATATTTCATGCTGAACCTCATTTAGTATACGAAAAGAATTGAATATATATTACAATACCTCGTGAGCTTTTTCAACTACATTTTCTACAACAAAAGGTATTTCTTTAACCTGTGGCTCTGCTATCTTCTGTAAATGCAGTAAATATTCAATATTACCCTCTGGTCCTTTGACAGGACTGAACTCAAGATTAAGAATATCAAATCCGATTGACATTGCATAATCAATAACCTTATTAATTACTTCAATATGCACGTCTTTATCTCTTACAACACCGTGTTTTCCTACCTTCTCACGTCCTGCTTCAAACTGAGGCTTGATAAGACACACAATCTGTCCATCATCTGTAAGAAGATTTCTTACAGGAGTAAGTACTTTGGTAAGTGAGATAAATGATACATCTATACTTGAAAACTGTATTCTGTCTGCAACATCATCTGGTGTTACATAACGGATATTAGTTTTCTCCATACATACAACTCTCTCATCATTGCGTAACTTCCAGTCAAGCTGTCCGTGTCCTACATCCACAGCATATACCTTAACTGCACCGTTCTGAAGCATGCAGTCAGTGAATCCGCCGGTAGATGAACCGACATCCATACATACCTTGCCTTCAAGTGTTACATCAAAATTCTGCATAGCCTTCTCAAGCTTAAGTCCGCCACGGCTTACATACTTAAGTGTAGTTCCGCGGACTTCTATTACAGCAGTATCAGGAAATGACTGACCTGCCTTGTCTTCCTTCTGTCCATCAACATATACATTACCGGACATAATAATGGCTTTAGCCTTCTCTCTTGAAGTTGCAAGCCCTTTATTAACTAATAAAACATCTAATCTTTCTTTACTCATTACTCTTATCCTTATTCAAAACATTTGCCCATCTGTTAAGTATCTTTGCAACGACACTGTCTTTATCAACACCTGATTCACGGCGCAGTATATCAACATTGCCATGTTCAACATAGTCATCTGGAAGTGCAATATTAAGCACATCAATATCATTGCATGTATCATCATAATATTGACAGACAGCTTCTCCAAAACCGCCTGATAATACATTCTCTTCCATAGTAACTATAAGTCTGTGAGACTCTGACAGTCTGTCAAGCATATCAGTATCAATCGGCTTGATAAAACGTTCATTGACAATTGTTATATTATAGCCCTTTTCTTTTAGCTTATCTCTTACCGCCTGTGCTGTAATAAGCATATTACCCGCAGCAACAAGTGCAATATCGGACTCTTCTACAATCATCTCTGCCTTGCCGAATCTTACTGGCGCATTATAATCTTCAAGTCCGTCATATGCCTGACCTCTAGGATATCTGATTGCAACCGGTGAATTAAAGTTAAGCAGCGCAAATTCAAGCATAGCTGAAAGTTCTCTGCCATTCTTAGGTGCCATAACAGTCATGTTCGGAATTGATGTAAGGAACGAAAGGTCGAATATACCCTGATGTGTTTCACCATCACTTCCAACAAGCCCTGCCCTGTCAATTGCAAATACCACATGAAGATGCTGGATACATACATCGTGAAGTATCTGGTCATATGCTCTCTGTAAAAATGAGGAATAGACCGCAAACACAGGTTTCAGACCGCCCGCCGCCATTCCAGCCGAAAACGTGACTGCATGTTCCTCAGCAATTCCGACATCAAAAAATCTTTCCGGAAACCATTTGGAAAATTTCGCAAGCCCCGTACCATCCGGCATAGCTGCAGTTACAGCTACAATCTGCTTGTCTTTCTTGGCAAGCTGGCATATTGTTTCCGAAAATACATCAGAATAAGTTGGCTTATCAGATGATTTGACTTCTTTGCCCGTAGCTATATCAAAAGGTCCTATTCCATGGAATTTCGCAGGATTACGCTCTGCAGGCTTATATCCATGTCCTTTATGTGTTACAACATGAATAATAACCGCCCCGTTAATTCTCTTGGCAACATGGAATACTTTAATCAGTTTTTCAATATCATGTCCATTAACAGGACCAAGATAAGATATTCCCATGCTTTCGAACATCTGCCCTGGAAGTATCATCTGCTTAAGATTACTCTTGGTTTTCTTGATTCTGTCTACAATATGGTCTCCACCCGGAAGCTTATAAAGGGTATTGGCAACATTTTCCTTAAGGTCATAATAAGAATCCGATGACCTGATATCACTTAACATATGTGGAACGCCACCAACATTCTTGGCTATTGACATAGTATTATCATTTAACACGATAATAAAATTAGTCTTAAGTGAAGATGCATTATTAAGCGCCTCATAAGCCATGCCGCCGGTTAGCGCACCATCTCCTATAACAGAGACAACACTGTAATGCTCATTCTTTAAATCTCTTGCTTTAACAAGTCCCAGACCTGCCGATATTGAAGTTGAGCTGTGTCCGGTGTCAAATGCATCATAATGGCTTTCATTCCTCTTAGGGAAACCGCTCATTCCGCCGAATTTTCTCAACTGGTCAAACTGGTTCTTTCTTCCTGTAAGAATCTTATGGGTATATGACTGGTGTCCTACATCCCATATAAGCTTGTCCTGAGGAAGATTAAAAGCAAGATGGAGTGCCATTGTAAGCTCAACAACACCAAGATTGGATGCAAGATGTCCACCTGTTTTGCTAATCTTCTCTACAAGAAATCTTCGTATCTCATCTGCAAGCTGATTATATTCAATTGGAGATAATTGTTTAATATCATTTGGTTTATTTATCTTTTCAAGAATCATAATACACCTGCTTTATTTGTTTCTGTGTATAAGGTTAAGAACGATTTTCTCTAAGAATTCATTCTTTCCAATACTCTTAATTATATCTAAAGCTTCATCAGACATAGATTCTACATCTGCTTCTGACTTCTCCATTCCATATAAAGTAACATAAGTTGTTTTGTTATTCTTTTCATCAGAGAATACAGGCTTTCCAAGTTCTTCTAAAGAACTTGTCACATCAAGGATATCATCTCTTATCTGGAACGCAAAACCTATAAGCGATGCTGCCCTGCATAATTTATCAGCCGATTTCTCATCACAGCCTGCAAGATATGCTCCTGCAAGAAATGCAGCTTCAATTAATGCACCTGTCTTTAACCTGAATATGAAATCAAGCTGTTCTTCTGATAAAGGTTTTCCAGTAAGCTCGACATCAACAGCCTGTCCACCGACCATTCCTTTAATACCGGCTTTTCTTGCAATAACTTCCATTGCTTTAGCTTTCGCTGCCATATCTCCTTCACCTGATATAAGTGCCTCTGCCATAATCTCATAAGCAAGATTAAGCAATCCATCTCCTGCGAGTATTCCGAAGTCTTCCCCGAATACCTTATGTGTTGTGAGTCTTCCTCTTCTGTAATCATCATTATCCATTGCAGGAAGATCATCATGTACAAGTGAATATGAATGAATACATTCTAGAGCAGCCATGAACGGATAAACAACCTGACAGTCGTTACCTCCACACAGCTTATATACTTCAAGCATAAGCATAGGTCTTACTCTTTTGCCACCTGCATTGACACTGTAATTCATAGATTCCCTGATTTTCTTATCAAGACCAGACTCCTCTGGAAGATATCTTGATATTATATCATTAATAAATCCAACTTCCTGTTCTAATTCATTCTTAAAATCACTCATCGTCCTGTTCTCCATCATCATTCAAAACTATGATCTGTTTCTCAATCTTGTCAAGCTGGTTATTGCAGCTTTCAACAAGCTTCATCCCCTCCTGATACATTTTAAATGATGCATCAAGGGTAGTGTCTGATTTTTCCATCTGTGTAATTATCTCTTCAAGTCTTTCAAATGACTGTTCTAATGTTTTTGCCATGCTTTTCCTACCTCAACAACCTTAGTTCTGATACTTCCGTCTTTAAGATAAACTGTGATTTCATCCTCTGCTGATACCTGTTTTACAGAAACAATCCTGTTATTGTCAGAATCTTCAATGTATCCATAACCCATATCAAGCTTCTTTAAAGGACTTAATCCATCAAGTCTTGAAGCATACAGACGTAATCTGTTTCTATTATCAGCTATACATCTCTTTACAGACATAGTAAGCTTTTCTTCAATGTTCATAAGACGCTGCCGCTTGTCATATATCTGGTTAACCGGATTAAGGTAATCAATCTGCAGCTTTAATCTTTCCAGATAATCTCTCTTTGCAGATAATGAGTACATCATCTGCTGCTTTAAGCGTCGTTCATATTCATATATCTTATTCTCTACAGCCGCCACTTCTGTAACAGCAAGCTCTGCTGCGGCAGATGGTGTCGGTGCTCTCATATCAGCCACGAAATCAGTTAATGTAAAATCCGTTTCATGACCTACTGCTGATATAATCGGTGTTGATGCATTAAATACTGCCTCAACAACCTCTGGTTCATTAAAAGCCCATAAGTCTTCTATAGAACCTCCGCCTCGTCCAACTATTATGCAGTCAAGTCCCATTTTATCCAGCTTTGCAATACCGTTTACAACTGACTGTTTTGCATGTTCCCCCTGAACATATGCAGGATACAGAACAATCTGGATATATGGGTTACGCCTTCTTGAAATGTTGATAATATCCTGAACTGCTGCACCTGTCTTAGACGTTACAACACCTAATTTCTTAGTAAATGCCGGAAGCGGTCTTTTATATTCTCTGGCAAAATACCCCATATCCTCATAGTACTGCTTAAGCTGTTCATACTTCTGATATAATTCGCCAATTCCTTCCTGCTGCACAGTATTGGCATATAACTGGTACTTGCCTGCCGCATCAAACACATCAACTCTTCCTGATACAACAACTGACATTCCATCTTTTAACTTAAAACCAAGCTTTGCAGCCTGACTTGCAAACATAATAACAGAAAGTGCTGCATCAGCATCTTTTAATGTAAAATAAATATGACCGGAGGTATGATACTTGCAATTAGATATCTCCCCCTTAACAGAAACCGAGTTAAGCAGAAAATCCTGCTTAAACATATTCTTAATATAGGAATTCACCTGTTTTACAGTATATACTCCAGCCATATATCCTCACTTTGCATGCATTAACTGCATTACTCTTTAATTAACTTACCTAATACACCATTAACAAAGGCTGCTGTGCTGTCAGCTGAACCATACTTCTTGGCAAGTTCAACTGCCTCATTGAGTGCAACATTAGTAGGAATATCCTCATCATAAAGCATCTCATACACTGCAAGTCTCATAATGGAAAGCTCTGTTTTTCCAAGACGGCTTGTTGGCCATCCTTCTGAAACAGAATCGATTTTCTCATCCAGTTCAGGTATAAGCTCTGCAATTGCTAATGTCTTATTCTTGATGTACTGGTATTCTTCTTCCTTAAGATGTGAAGCATCTACCATATCTGCATCTGCAAAATACAGATCAATCTGCTCATCATACTCATCTTTGTTATCGATATAAGGAGCTCTGAATAATAACTTAAAAATATGCTCCCTCATTGTAGATCTTGTCATCTTTTAACTCCTGAATTTAATTTTCTACGTTAACACTGGCAACTTTAATGTTAACTTCTGTAACAGAAAGTCCTGTCATTGTCTCAATTGCAGACTTAACCTTCTCCTGAACCTTAGCTGAAACTTCTGGTATCTGTGTTCCATACTTAAGATTAAGTGTTATATCTACAAGGACACTTGACTCTTCAACTGTTACTTTAACGCCCTTGGAAAGATTCTTCATTCCAAGTTTGCTTACGATTTCGTTAGTGATATTACCGCCAAGGCTGTCAACACCTTCTACTTCTGTAGCAGCAAGACCAGCTATAATAGCTACAACTTCATCAGCTACCTTTACTTCGCCAATATTAACATTCTCATGTATAGAATAAGTTGTACCTCTATCTTCAAACTCTTTTGTCATAACCGTCCTCCATATATTCATATTTAACTCAAAGTTAAACAAATTATAACATAAACACTAATTATTGCAAATGTTTATTGTTATCTTATCAGCAGTAAAGCCAGTTTTTCTTTTAATAATATCTTCAATCTGAGCCTTATCTGTGTCAGAAAGCTCTGATACATTAATAACAGCATCCACATTGGTATCAGAAACAGTAACTACAGAAGAATCAAACCCTTTAGCTGACAGCAATAACTCTATAGCTGTTTCTTTATCTGCACTGTCTTCAAGCTTTGCAAGCTCGTCAACTGCTGATTTCTTGGCATCATCTGCTATATTAGTATCATTAACAATGCTCTGAAGATTCTCAAGACTTGAAGCCCTGACCTGTTCTCTGTTTAATCTGGCAGCCGCCACTGCCTCCGATTTCACTCCTGCTGATGTTAGTATAACAGTTCCTGGCTCATCTGTAAAATCTGTATTCTCATCAGCTGCATTATTAGTATCAGTTGTTACGTTATCAGAAGAAACCGCGGAACTCTCTTTGTCTTTGATTTTTATTATATTATTAAGATCACCCGCATAATTAATATACCCGGCAGCGGCTATCATTATAGCAAGTGCCGTAATTATAATATGATTCTTTTTAATTCTTTTCAAAACTGCCTCCAAAATAATTATTCCGACATTTTCATCACTTTAATTTTATGTACAGGAACACCTAAAAGGCCATTTATCGCATCTGTGATATACGCTACAAGATTCTTGTCATCACCTCCCTCACATACTACTAAAACTCCCGTAACTTCTTTATCATCAGTAGTCTTAAGAAGAACCTTGACTTTTCCGACTCCATCCGTATTCTCCAGCATCTGCTGTAATTCATCTCCAAGATCTTTTTCATAATTATCTGAAACTGATGATATTATTGCACCTGAAGAATAGCTTTTTGCAGATGAACTTTTAGTTGGCATCGCAATAACCATCATAAGTATACCTGCCAGTATTACTATAAATATTTTATCTTTCTTTGTTTTATTCAGTAATCCGGTAAAAAATGATTCGTTATTCCTGTCATTATCCACTGCCGTTTACCTCCCTGATATTCACCTGTTCTGCAGATAATCCGTATCTGCCAGCAATATTCTTTAGCAATCCTTCAATATCACCATTACCGCTTCCTTTCACATATACATTTATCGAATCAACTGCTGTCATATCAGATGTAAAACTGCATTTTACAGATACAACTTCTAAACCATATTCGCTGGCAGCACTTCCAATATCAGACGTTATAACTTTTTCAGCTATCCTGTTATCTGCAGAATCATATATTGACTGTGATACATTGTCATTCTCCTTAGAATATGTACCAAACCCATTCCTTATGCCTTCTGTAATTCCACTTATGTCAGCATTTCTGATATTAAGAAGCGGTATAACTATCGCAGTTACAAGTATCAGTTTCATCACAAATGCTATGAATTCTTTATATTTTGACGGCACAAGCTTTAGTGCAATTTCTCCTGTGATTTCAAGAATAAATATAGTTTTGAACCAGTTAATAAGACTTGTCATTGCACATTACCACATTTAACCATAAAGACTTATATTAGTTGCAAAGCATATGATTGCCATTGTAAGACACATAAGGACAACCGTCACAGCAATCATATATATCATATTTTCAAGACTTCCTGACAGAACAAGAACTGCCTTTACAATACGGTTGTCTGCCACCGGCTCTAAGACTGCTCCAAAAATCTGATATAAGAATGCCATGACAACAAGTTTAAGAAGCGGAATTCCTATTATCACTGCCATAACAATAACTGCTGCCACACCAATAGAATTCTTGACAAGCACAGCAGAACCGACAATCGTTTTAGATACAGTCTGCGCGCTGTTTCCAATTCCCGGAATCATCGAGACAGCTTTGAATAAAACGGACATTTTTAAAGAATCACTTAATGGAATTATAAGGCTCTTTATTCCGTTAAGTCCAAGAAAAAACATAAGCATTCCTTTTACGGACAGCTTAATTACTTTCTTTATAAGCTGGCACATTTTATTGAACTTGTCTTTTTCACTGAATGTATCAAACATACCTAATATCATATATACATAATTGCCTCTCATAAGAACATTTTTCACAAGAACATTGACTATGTACATAAGGAAAAGAACTATCTCATAATATGCTGCTGCACTTGCAGCACCACACGAGTATGCAACAGCCGGAAAGAATACCGGACAGAGTGCTTTGTATATATCAACTGCCATCTGAACACATTCATAGCCTGTCCTTGCAGCATTGATAAATACCGATACTATCAGTGTCATAAGTATAAATGATATAAAAAGCATTGCCGAATCAGACGCATTTTTATCAAGAACAGTCAGAAACATGGCACATATAGACAGCAGTAATATCTGTACTATAACTGTCCTGTTGGCAATTATTGCTTCAGTAACAGTACTTGTAAAATTAAATCCTATGTCTGTATCCGCATTGGCGACTGATTTTACAAGATCCTTAAAAGATGAACCCTGCCATCCGTAATCATCAAGTGTGCTGTCTATATCGCTATAATCAGCCTCATCTATCAGTGAATTATAATCGGCAGTATTTTCATCCTGAGCATATATATAATTATCAGGTATAATGACAGCCGCCAGAAAAGCCATCATAAAAAATAAGAATTTTCTAATCAGGCTATTCCCTCTGAAACCATTTCAAACAGAGTGACTATCACTGGTATGCATAAGCCTGCCACAGAAATTCTGGCGTATATTTCCATAGCCGACGCAAGTGCCGCAAACCCGTTTTCTTTACATATATTGGACGATATTTCAGTCACATATGATATCCCTATAACTTTGATTATCAGCTTTATATAATCCTGATTAATTCCGGCAGTAAACATATTGATTCTTGTATAGACAGATATAAGTCCGTTAAATACAAGCATTGCTGTTCCTGCACACAGGACAACTGACACAAAAGTTCCCATTGAAGAGCCTGTACTTTTCAAAACAAGTGCGAGAATTACACCTGTAACTGCACACACTGAAAGCGACAAAACATTAATATGCCCCACCCCCTGTCACAATTCAAAAAGTCTCTTCATAGTTGTAAAAAGCTCAAGTATATAAGGCAATATCCAGTATATGACAATAAGCAGCCCAGCCAGAGCCGTTAGTGCTGCCTGGTCATCTCTTCCATTGTGTTTTAATATCTGGTTCAGTATCGAAACAACTATGCCAACCGCAGCAATCTTGAATATTATGCTTACTTCCATACTTCACCTCCGATTCATATAAGTACAATCACAAGTATAAGTCCTGCTGATATACCGGTAACGATATAAGCCTTCATCTTTCCTGCTGCATTAGACTTAACTGTATCAAGCTCCTCGTTAAGTTCACATAGAACAGACTGTATAAGCTTTAACTGGCTGTCTTTGTCAATAAATGTGCTTATAGCGCCTGCTTCTTTTATTATCTCAAGCTGTCTTTTGCCAAGTATTCCTGCAAATGCTTTGTCAGCCGCATCATTCCATATTAACCCGAATGTCTCAATGTCCGATTTATTCAATGAGTTATATATGTATTCCGTAAATTCTCTGACATATGGACACATATCATAATCTCCAAGCCGTTCAAATATCTGTGTCATGTCTATAAGTGAATATCCTATATGGTTGTTCATTACAGCAAGCAGTCTTATCATGTCCTTCAATATTACTAACCTGTTCTTTAATCGCTGACTGTAAGAAAGTCCATACATAAAACATCCTGCCAGTATTAATATGCCGCCTATATATCCAGACATTTTCCTGCCTCCCCACATTTTTCCAGTACTACAGCTTTTTTGAACCCTCCCTGTCCGAAAATTGATGCAAGCTGCTCATCTGTATCATATATACCACTCCCATGTGCAGTCCCAATCACTGCACAACCACTTTTAATACAGTATCTTACGGCTTTGATGTCATCATCTCCTCCGATTTCATCCATTGCTATAACCTGAGGACCAAGTGAACGTACTGCCATATACACTCCTGCAAGTTTATTACAACCATCAAGGACATCTGTTCTGCATCCGATATCATTACCTGGAACACCGTTTACACATGCCGCGACTTCACAACGCTCATCTATTAAAGCTACATTTTTTCTGTATCTGTCAGATAATTGTCTCACAATATCTCTTAGAAGTGTTGTTTTTCCGAAGCCTGGCGGTGATATTATAATTGTATGCTTTAACCCGTCTTTTAAAAGCTCATCCATTATATTATCAGCGCAGCCTTTCATCTGTTTAGCAACCCTTATACACATGAATGTTACATGAGAGAAATTCTTTACCTTTCCATTCTCCCATATAACCTGTCCGCCAAGACCAAGCCTGTGTCCTCCTTTTATTGTCAGAAAACCGTTTGCCATGCAGGATTCATATGCATAAGATGAATAATTAGTTGCTATTGACAGTATTCTAGTTATCATATGTTCATCTACAGGACGAGTTCCCATATGTTCGCCATTATCGCATATGGCAGCAGGTAATCTTCCTGTACGCAGACGTATTTCCCTTACATGCTCAAATCCTGCATATATTCCAATGTCTTTAATTAATTCATCCGGGAGGATTTTATAGAGTGATTCGTCATACAAAAACAAGCCCCTTCACTATTGTTTTTCACAATATATGAAGGGGCTGTCCGATTTATTCTACCGATTTTAATGATTCAACCATAGGAAGTCTCTTTAACTTTCCATACATGGCAAGATTAACAACAACTGAGAAAATCAGTGTAATAAGATATGAATATATATATGCTGTCGGTTTGATGGCATATCCAAACATTACTGCATCCATCTCAACAGTAAGCATTATGTATATGTGAAGCAGTCGTCCAAGGAATAATCCGAACACACCACCGATAAGTGTAAGGAATATGTTCTCGCGGTACACATACATGCCCACTTCCGGATCAAAGAAGCCGAGTACCTTAATAGTTGCAATCTCTCTTCTTCTCTCCGATATATTAACATTAGTAAGGTTATATAACACAACGAATGCAAGCAGACCCGCTGATATTATAAGCACCCATGTTACGAGATCAAGTGACTGTATCATGTTCTCGAATCGTGTCACATTGGCATTAAGGAAGCTGACACCCTTAATATAATCTCTTGAAAGATATTCATCACCCATATAACTTTCCGTTTCATTAACATCACCATTAATCTTTATAAGAACTCTGTTATTATCAGGAATATTTCCAAAAAGTTCATTATAATACGCAGAAGTTATATAAACATAATGATTAACATACATCTCTGTAATGCCAGACACTACGGCTTCTGTCTGCTTTCCGTCAGATGATGTTACTGTAATCTTATCACCTGTCTTTACTCCTAAATCCTTAGAAAGCTTTTCTGTAATAACAACACCAGAATCTCCAAGTGTCACATCATTATGCTTTCTTCTTGTTCTTAATGTCACATAATCTTTAAATGTGTCCTTATCATTAACTACAACATATTCAGCTGTCTCTGTATCTTCACTGCTCTTAACATCATCAGAATAACCACAGTTTAATAAATAATCTGCAATATGTCCGTCTGCTGACAGGTCACTTCCAAGAGCATCCATATTCTCCTGCGTAATTCCGTCTGTAAATGTAGCAACGCTGTCATAATGTATAAGCTCACCATACTGGTTATGTATAAGGCTTTCTATACTGTTCTTAATACCAAAACCCGCCGTCATAAGTGCTGTACAGCCTGCAATTCCGACAACGGTCATAAGAAATCTCTTCTTATACAGAAACAGATTACGCATAGTAACCTTCATTGTGAATGACATGTGCTTCCATATAAATGTAATATGCTCAAGAAGGATTTTCTTACCACTCTTAGGTGCTTTCGGACGCATAAGCTCTGATGGAACTTCTTCCAGTTCACTGTAGCATGAGAAAAGCGCTGCAATAACCGTAACTAAAACCATGCTTGCAATAGCTATAATTGAAAGAAGAATGTGTCTGTCATACACTATTGGTGGAAGCTGATATATTATATTCCATGAATTATATATTACAAGTGGAAACAGCTTAAGACCTATAATACAGCCTGCTATTCCTCCTGTAACAGAAGCAATAAATGCATATGCAATATATTTGAATGCAATAACTTTCTTGCTGTAACCAAGTGCTTTATAAGTTCCTATAAGCCCTCTTTCCTCTGCAACCATTCTTGTCATTGTTGTAAGGCAGACAAGTGCTGATACAACAATAAAGAATATTGGGAATACTGTAGCAATTGCTTTCATTCTGTTAGCACTTGATTCATAATCCTTAAAAGAATACTGTTCCTGTCTTGTAAGTTCATACCATTTCCAGTCATCACTGTTGCCATACTTTGATTCAAAATCCTCTTTAGCCTGAGCCTCTATGCTGCTGAAATCATAATCAGCAAGTGCTTTCTCATAAGCCGGCTGGATATAAGGTTCAATAATAGCTGAAACATCCATTCCAATAAAATAATTACTGTACTGCTCTGTAATTGAATCTACAACATGCTGGTATATCGCAGCTTTAGCAGTTTCTTTAGCTTCATTAAGTGCTTCATCATACATGGAAAGAATTGCATCTTTTCTGTCATTAATTCTATTCTGTGCAATTGCATCTATTCTGTCCGCTGTATCTTTAACAAGATCTTCGTATTCTGTTCCATATGTATCAAGTTCTTTGGCACCATCAACAGTAGCGAATACTTCATTGAAATAATCGGACATAAATTCATCTTCTGTAATATACATAAGATAATTAATCTTACCACTTCCAACATTAGTAGTTCCAAGATCATATGAAACATAATATGGTGTATATACAATTCCTACTACTGTATACTCTGAATCATTAAGACTGTCCGCTATATCATCCTGTGTTCCTGATGAAAGCTTTATTGTATCACCTATAGAGAAGTTATCCTTGGTATCTTCATACCTTACAACACATTCACCGCTCTTCTCAGGCAATCGTCCTTCCTTGATTCTTAACTGGTTGATATAGTCCTTATTATCCCTGTCTGTATTATCAGGAACTGACATTATATGTACAGCAGTCTCAATGCTGTCCTTCTTAATAACAGCGTCCTGTGAATACGCAGGATATACACCTTTAACACCTTCAACTTCTCTTATCGCCTTAATATCATCATCGTTAAAACCAATTGAGGATAATAATCTTAAGTCACTCATATTATAATCATCATAATAATGGTCCGTTGAATTCTTCATATCATTAGAAGATGCCGTTATGCCTGCAAAGAATGCCACACCAATAGCAACAATTGCAAATATAGCTATGAATCTTCCAAATGTTTTCTTAATCTCACGAAAGAGATCTTTCCATACTGATTTTCCCATATTGTGCAAGCCTCCAAAGTATTACCAGTCTATATCATCTACTGATACAGGATTATCGTTGATAACAACACTGTCAACAACACCATTCTTAACCTTGATTACTTTGTCTCCCATTGCTGAGATAGCCTGATTATGTGTAATTACAACAACAGTAATTCCGTTCTTCTTACACATATCACTTAACAGCTTAAGAATATTCTTTCCTGTATTAATATCAAGCGCACCAGTTGGTTCATCACATAAAAGCATCTTAGGATTCTTTGCAAGCGCTCTTGCAATGGCAACTCTCTGCTGTTCTCCACCGGATAACTGTGATGGAAAATTACCAATTCTGTCTGATAAACCTACAGCTTCTATTGTCTTAACAATATCAAGAGGATCTTTGCATATCTGTGTTGCAAGCTCAACATTCTCCTTAACAGTAAGATTCTGTACAAGATTATAGAACTGGAATACAAAGCCTATATCATATCTTCTGTATGCTGTAAGCTGCCTTGAACTGTACTTGTCAATACGTTTTCCATCAACAGTAATCTCTCCTGTAGTACATGTATCCATACCTCCAAGAATATTAAGAATAGTACTTTTTCCAGCTCCACTAGGACCTAATACAACTGCAAATTCACCTTCATCAATCTGAAAACTTGCACCATTAAGTGCTCTGATCTTAACATCCCCCATTTTATATATTTTCTTTACATCATTAAATTCAATATATGCCATAATTCCTCCTTGTAAAGCTTAAGCGGCAGTTAATCCACGTATAATAATCTATCTAAATAATACCTTAAAACACACATAATATCAAAGCATTTTAATATAATCATAGAAAGATATATTATTAAATTTCTATGAAGTCATCAAAATATTTTTCAATAATTATATCCATATTATCGTTATCAGTATGCTGTATATTAACTCCAATCAGTACCAATGCAGCAGGTTTATATTCAAAATATGCTGTCATTATAGATGCTGATTCAGGGCGGATTCTTTTCGGCAATAATGAGAATACTGCTGTCTGCATGGCAAGCACAACGAAAATAATGACTCTTATTATTGCTCTGGAAAACTGCGATGAGAATTTTGTGGCAACAACTTCATCTTATGCAGCTTCTATGCCAGATGTGCAGCTTAATGCAGTCACTGGTGAACAGTTTGTTCTTAGTGACCTCTATTACTCTCTTATGCTCGAATCGCATAATGATTCCGCAGTCATTATTGCTGAAAATGTTGCCTATTACCTATTATGTGAGAATCCATCCTTAAGAACTGAAACACCATTTATCAATAATTATAACTACGATTCAACTTTTTTATCTGAAATTGACCGTGAACAGAGTGAAAAGCTTGTATATATATTCACTGACCTTATGAATGAAAAGGCAGATGATATCCAGCTTTCTGATACATATTACATAACACCTAACGGACTTGATGCCGAAGACGAATTTAGTTTTCATCATACAACAGCATATGACCTTGCTAAGACTATGGCATACTGCATCAGTAATGATGAATTTCTGCGTATAACCCAGACTGTTTCCAAGACATTTTCAGACATAACAGGAAAGCATACTTACCAGCTTAACAATAAAAACAGACTGCTTAACCCTGATAATGGCGTTATCTCCGGCAAAACAGGTTTCACTAACAAAGCCGGCTATTGTTATGTATGTGCGTATAAGGACAACGACCGTACCCTGTGCATTGCACTGCTTGCGTGTGGATGGCCGCCTAATAAGAATTACAAATGGAGCGATGCCAATTATCTTATTGCTCTTGGTAAGAAATATTATAGAGAGAGGTATTTTAATTACCAATTCGTATTCTATGTACCTGTTACCAATGGAAAGCGTAATTATTGCCGCCTTATTCCAGATAAATATGTTGAATTTCTTACATGTGATGACGATTCTGTGACATATGAAATCAATCTGCCTGAAAAACTAACTGCTCCTGTTAATTCTGAACAAATATATGGAAGCATTAATCTATACGTCAATGCTACATTATATGAAAGCATTTCTTTAAAAGCTGAACAAAGTATTATTAAACAGTCATATTTTCAAAGAATGATTCATAAAATATTTAAGTAGTTCCACAATTTACCATATTTGTGTCCAAAAACACATGACACACATATAATTGTGTTATATAATAAAAAAGTTGGTTCTAAACAACAAATAAACAATGGAGACATTAATAATGAATAAAGTATATAAAGTATTTCCCGGTGGTAAGTTTAAAGTACTTACATTCAGTTATGATGATGGAAAGATTGAAGACAGACGTCTAGTAAAGCTTTTTAACAAATATAATCTCAAGGCAACTTTTAATCTTAATACTGGTATTATTGACCCGGCAATAAGAATTCCTCAGGAAGAATGGCCTGAGCTTTTTGCAGGTCATGATATTGCTGTTCATACATTTACACATCCAACAATGATAAGACTTAACGATTATGCTGTCATTAAAGAGATTCTTGAAGATAAGAATAATCTTGAAAAGATATTCCAGCGTCCAATAACCGGTTTTGCTTATCCTAACGGTTCTTTTGACAGCCGTATTGTAGATATAGCAAAGTCTGTCGGAATCAAGTATGCGCGTGTAACTAATGACAGATATGCTGCTACCAAGGCTGCCGAGAATTATGCGGCTAATGCAGAAGGTCCTATTCTTATAGGTGATGAGAACGGTTTCTTTATGCCGGATGATTATATGCGCTGGGTTCCAACCTGCCATCATAATCACAATCTTATTGATTTCGGCAAGAAATTTATGGCTCTTACCAAGAAACAGTATCTTTATATGATGTATGTATGGGGTCACAGTTTTGAATTTGAACGCAATAATAACTGGGAAATTATTGAAGAATTCTGTGAAATGATTGCTAACCGTGATGATATCTGGTATGCAACTAATTCTGAGATTGTTGAATATAATGAATTGTTTGACAGACTTGAATTCTTTGCTGATAACGAATATGTACATAATCCATCTGTAAAATCAGTATGGCTTGCTGTTAATAACGATACTATCGTTGAAGTTAAAGGCGGCGAAACAGTTAAATTATAATCAAAATCTGATTTTAAATATAATAAATATAAGGCGACTCACCATTACAGGTTTGTCGCCTTATATTTATTCATGCTTAAGATTCTTAAAAGCATTTCTTAATGTAATTGGATTACCATATCTTAATGTTCCCATTCTGTATATCTTAGAGCCTAATATTCCTACTGCTATTATACTTGCAATAAGAATAACATATGATACTGCTATCTCAACAAAGCTGACACTGCCAAGTGCCACTCTCGCAAACATTGCACTGTATGAGCTTATTGGCAGGAATGAAAGCACCTTCATCAGCACTCCATCTATATTATTAAGCTGGAATATTCCTATGAAATATACAATCATAATAACAAACTGAACACTTCCGGCACTCTTATTAATATCCTCTGTCTTAGAAACAAGAGCTCCCATTGCTCCATATATGAATTCATAGAATAAGAGTCCACCCAGTCCGAAGAATGCAAATGTAACGAGAACATCTGCTGGAATATTAAGTATTTTATCAAATATTCCGCCCCATGAATCCCTGTTAATCTTATAGCTTCCAAGTACTACTGCAAATATAATTCCAACCTGTATAAGGGCTGCAGACGTTCCTGCAAGTACCTTTCCAAAGAAAAGACTGTTAGTATCTGCACTTGTTACCAGAAGTTCTATTGTTCTGTTAGATTTCTCCTGCGTAACAGAAGTTGCAACCATTACTCCATAAAGAATAATAACCATGAATACAATAATAATAAGTGCATAACAATACCAGTAATTGCTCATCATATCTTTTCCAAGTACAGTTGTTTCAGAACTGATAACCGGATTAAATGCGTTCTCTATCTCTGCCAGATCAAGGTTATGCTCTTTGCAGTAATTATACTGACCAAGCAACTGCATTGCAGATGTAAATCTTGCTGTCATGCTGTCATACATATCACTATTATTAACAACATACTCAAACTCGCTTTCATTCTTTACAACGAAGCCAGCAATAACATTCTCATCTTCTTCAACTTTCTTTACAAGTGCATCCCTTGATGAAACATTTGTAATATTAGCATCTGTAAATACGCCTTCAATGATTCCGGTTCCAGCAAATATATCCTTCTCATCATATATTGCAATAACATCTGTAATCTCTTTATTATCTATTATATCAGCATCATCGTTGTTAATACCAAGAATTCCTGACATGTCAAATATACTTGGAAGAAACAGTATCACCGCTGCCAGAACAGATATAACAATTGTTGAAATCATAAAACTTTTATTCTTGAGATAATTCATTATCTCATACTGAAATATTACGCCAAATTTCTTCATTATCTGTCACCTCCCACAGCTTTAACAAATATATCATTAAGTGACGGTCTGTAACTGTCAAATGCTGATATCTCAATACCTGTTCCCATGACAGATTTAAGAAGTTCATTTCTTGAAAATTCATGTATGTTCTTTACTATTACACAGTCTTTATGTATTCCGGTTACAGCTAATATATCTGCACATTCTTCCGAAAGTTTCTCAGCAAGATCTTCTGCTTCCATTCCAACTGCAGATATTATAAGCTGGTTCTTACCATATTCTGCTTTGATATCTGCAAGGTTACCTGACAGAGCAATTTCGCCATTATTGATTATTGCTATATCTTCACAGAATTCTTCAACATAGCTCATCTGATGACTTGAGAATATTACTATTCTGCCCTCTTCTATAAGTTCCGTTACGACATCCTGTAATATCTTCGAATTAACCGGGTCAAGTCCGCTGAATGGTTCATCCAATATTACAATCTCAGGCTCACATACAAGTGTTGATGCAAGCTGAACCTTCTGCTGGTTACCTTTACTGAGTGTCTCAAGCTTTGCATCTGTATACTGTGATACCTGCAGTCTTTTAAGCCATTTGTCAGTGTTCTTCTTAGCTTCTGCCTTAGACAGACCTCTTAATCTTCCAAGATATACAAGCTGCTCTGATACTTTTTTCTTAGGATATAAACCTCTTTCTTCTGGCAGATATCCTATAAGATGTTCCTTAGGGTTAAACTTCACACCATCAAGAATAACTTCACCTGAATTAGCATGAAATACATCCATTATAATTCTTATAGTTGTTGTCTTACCTGCACCATTACGTCCAAGAAGTCCCAGAGCCTTACCGCCCTCAACATTAAATGAAATGCCATGAAGGACTTCTTTCTCACCAAATGACTTGGTAAGATTCTTTACTTCAAGTTTCATATTCAATTATTCCCCTCTCATATTTTATTGATTGTATTATATCATATATAT
>CAVBPJ010000021.1:0-24896 GCA_963597265.1 Evtepia sp.
TTTTAGGTAATAATGAGAAAGCTAGAGAAAGATGTTTTTATAACTTTTTATTTATTATATAACCTTTTATAACTTTTATCAATCGCAAAATAAAATCCTGCTCTCAGGCAGCCTAAACCACCTGAAAGCAGGATTAATATTCTCTAATTATTAACACATTACATTAAACCATGTGCTCTGTTGTAAGCATTACATATCATATTAGAATTCTTAATAAGAATATGCATTGCAACGAATGGTCCGATTCCGCAAACTAATGAACCAAAGATTAACCATAAAAGAACTGTTGTACCATTCTCCTGAATTGTAAGTCCATAACGAGGTCCGTTCGCAGCAAGTCTGTTGCCAAGCTTGTAGTACCAGAACCATGCATAGATACCACATGTAACCATTGATAAAAGAATAAATGCCACAAGTCCTGATGTACTCTCGCCATCACCATCACATGCAACATTAACATCATGTGCCATCTTGTAGATGAAATAATATCCATAGATTCCGCATGTAATAAATGTAAGAAGTATGTATGAAATAAGACCTCTGTCATCCTTCAATCTTTCACCTGAATATGGTGGAACAGAGCCATTATTCATATTGTTATAACCATTATTATAGTTCTGATTGTTATAATTCTGGTTATTGTTACTTGTGAAGCTCTGCTTTACCTCATCAAAAGCACTTCCTAATTCCTGTTCAACCTTATTGAAGACCTGTCCAGCCTGACCTGCAATATCCTGCTCTGGCGAACAATTTGCACCACAATATGGGCAGAACTTAGTTGAATCTGGAATCTGTTTTCCACATTTTGTACAAAACATAATATTTCCTCCCCTTTATATGTTTAATTTGCGAATGATACGGAATACGATATTGTTCTGCGGCTCGAAAACCACAATATCACCCGTTTCCATAAACATTCTATACAAGTAAACTATAACAAATGCCCCTGCTATTGTAAATATAAAAATTTTATAAATTTTAATATTTATTTTAGATTTCAGAAGCATAACTATAACTACTATCGGTGGCAGGAAAAATAACGGATGATACATGAACGCATCATGTATATTAAAATGCAGTAATGCAATCCACGCCCGCGACATTCCACAGCCTGCGCATGATATACCTGTTATGTATTTTATAGGACATGTAACCCCGAAACTTTCAATTATCACATATAGAATAACAACTGCTGTAACTGATGTTATTAATTCTTTTCTATGTGATCTTCTTTTATCTGCATTACCTCTGCTCATTATTCCCCCTGAGAATGCTTTTTTATTACATTATAATCTCTCCTGCAAGCAATGCAAGACAAGGAAGTGTAATTATGCTTATCAAAGTTGATAAGGTAACCGCACCAACTGCCAGCTTCTGGTCGTGCCCGAACTTAATTGCAAAAAGTGTGGTAATAGCTGCACATGGGCATGCCTCAAGTATAATTGTAATTACAGCAACCATTCCACGTGCATGTATAAGATACATAACCAGAGTACAGATTACAGGTATAATAAACATCCTGAGAATAACCGTAAAATATACTCTCTTATCCTTTAATATGCTTAATAATGGGAACTGTGAAATAGTAATTCCTGTTATTATCATAGACAGCGGAGTATTCATGCCTCCAACAACATTAAATGTATCTTTAAGAACTCCTGCAACCGGGATTCTTGCAAGGAATATGACAAGACCAACAGCAACCGATATAATTGGCGGACATGTAACAATCTTCTTTAACAGTTCCTTAAAGCTCATACTTTCTGAAACATACACAATTCCTACAGTCCATAAAAGAATATTGAATACAGTAACATATACGCTCGCATACAATACACCTTCGGAACCATACATTGCCTGAATAAGCGGGAATCCCATATATGCCGCATTAGAAAATGTAGTTGCAAATCTTATAATTCCGCGGACTTCTTTTTTCATTAAAAATGTTATGCCAATCGATAAAGCCATTCCTATGCATATAGTAAGTATGCTGTAAAAGAGCATTCTGCCCATATTCTTAAGAATCTCAGCATTATATCCTGACATATAAGAATTAATAATCATAAATGGAACAACAAAATATATAAGAAGATTAGAAAGCATACCCTTGCCTTCTTCATTAACCATCTTAATCTTTCCAATAACAACTCCACACAATATAAGTATAAATAATTCAAATACCTGCTTTGCAGTAATAAGTGCTAAATCCATAGCCCCTCTTTTCCTCCTTTTTCTGCACATAAAAAAACATGTTATATATTTCATCTTCTGAAATATATAACATGTTGATAACAAAGTCAAGTCTTTAATTAAGCACTAACCTGTGCATGCACCTTCCGGCGCACAACAATAAAGCATACTACCTGCATAATTATTGTTGCCGTCCATGATGCCGGATAAGATATGAACAGATCATAAAGTGCTCTGTGGCTTGGGAACACAACAAATATCCAGAATATTCTCATACCTACTGTACCAATAACTGAAAGTATCATTGGTACAAGGGAATATCCCATGCCACGGAGCGCACCCGGAAACAGATCCATTATTCCACATAAGAAGTATGGCACTGTAGTAATTGACAATATCTCAACACCACATTTGATAACATCTTCACTGTTAGTGTATATCATAAGCACTTTGTCACCAAAGAAATATGCACCACAGCCGAATACAAGTGATACTCCTACTGAAAGTATTGCACAGTCTATAAGCACCTTATCCATTCTCTTGAACTTTCTCACACCATAATTCTGGCTTGTGAAGCTCATACATGCCTGTGTTACTGAATTAATTGACGCATATAAGAAGCCAAGAATATTATTGGCTGCCGTATATCCTGCCATTGCTGTCGAACCAAATGAATTAACAGAAGACTGCAGCAGTGCATTAGAGAAATTAATAACAGTACTCTGTATTCCAGCCGGAATTCCGACCTGAAATATCTGTTTAAGATAACAGCCTTTTATCCTTAACTTTGAAAATCTCAACTGATAACTTGCATCTGTCTTATACAGGCATCTGATAACAAGCACACACGATATAAACTGTGAAAATATTGTTGCAATTGCAACTCCTGCAACTCCAAGATTAAATGCAATAACAAGTACCATATTAAGACACGCATTAATAATTCCTGCTGCTATAAGAAACATCAATGGTCTCTTGGTATCACCAACTGCACGAAGCACGGCCGCACCATAGTTATAGAGCATAAAGAATGGCATGCCAAGAAAATATATTCTCATATACAATGTTGAAAGATTAATTACATCATCTGGCGTTCCCATAAGCTCGAGTGCCGGCTTTGCCATTAACAGACCGACAAGCGCCATAACAACTCCGCTTATTGCTGCAAATGTTATCGCAGTATGCACTGTTTCTGACATCTCTTTATGCTTTCCTGACGCATAAAATCTTGCAGCCAGTACATTAGCGCCTAATGAAACTCCTATGAAAAGATTAACAAACATATTGATAAGTGCTGTTGTTGAGCCAACTGCTGCCAGTGACTGGCTTCCTGCGAATCTTCCAACTACAATTATATCAACCGCATTAAACATTAACTGCAATATTCCAGACAGCATAAGCGGCACTGAAAATGATATTAACTTATCCATAATTGTGCCATTGCACATATCTATTTCGTATTTATTCTTACTCATGTAAACTACCCTTTATATAAACATTTGAACACACTAATCCCAGTATCCAAGCTCCAGTCCCTTCTTGTAGATACCGACTCCCTTTGAATAATAACCATATGCATTAAAATGTGTCCAGTCTGAACGCAGCTTTACTGAGATATATCCAAATGCATCATATAACTCGTCTATCTTTCCCTTCTTCAATCCGCAGTCACTCAGCCCATTCTGAATCATATAGACCCTTGTATTAAAGAAATGTTCACCAAATGCTTCTCTTAATGCTGCTTCCCATGCAGTATCATCAGTTCCTACATAATCATCTTCATTCTCAAGATATGACTGGCTGTTATCTGCAAGTGATGTTCCCGGATCATCAGTATCTCCAACTATAATGTATCTCTCACAGCCTGTATAATCAATTATTGCCTGATACTGTGCAATAAGATCATCATAATCATCCCAGCCACCATTGCTTCCCATCTCAAGTACGAGAATATCATCCTTGTGATCATATGCTGCTTTGGTAGTTACAACTGTACCCTCTGGAATAAACATGTAGTCAGGCTGCTCATCATCCGTATCATCACAGATTCTGATGCTGACAGTATAATCATCTATATTGTCGTCATACTCTTCCATATCTTCCCAGTAGTCTTCAATATCACGTTTCTTGTCAATCTGGCACAATACTCCATTAATATATACTGTATCAGGATAATCGTTATATTCAATTCCGTATCCGCTAAAATCATACATGTACACTGGATTTCCATTATCATCCATAAAACATACATCTGTATATGATTTCTTATTAATATTAAGGCTGCGGTCAGTATACATCTTCAAGCCACCAGCTCTTCTTGCAATCTCATCTGATGTCTCACCGGATACACCGAAATTAAATGTATTAAGACCAGTAAGCTTTCCTAAAGTATATGGAGCTGTATAATAACTTATATTAATTCTTCCATTCTTGGTAAGTATATATGCCTCATCAGAGCCAAATCCTTCCATCATACTGTCGCCCCAGCAGGCAATTGATACAGTATCATCGGAATAATCCTTCTCATTATCGTAAGGTTCCTCAAAATCTTCATTGCCAATATTCTGCGAAACCTTTACAACAACATGTGTTTTATCTCCATGTGGTTTTATGATTCTAGCCATATTAATAAGATTATCCTTAGTTTCTGGTCTGTTTCTTAATATTGCAGCCCCTGCAACAATACCTCCTGCCAACAAAACACCAGCAATCCCCCATATTGCTAATTTCTTTAATTTCATAAACTCACCTTTTCTGCCTCTTATATATCTGGCACTTCTGTTATAACACTTATTCACGCAACCTGCAAAATTTTTTGCATTAAAAAAAGTGGGTTCGATTCACATCACCATGAAATAACCACATTTTGACAAAAAAATAAAGCGGGTGATGGGAATCGAACCCACGTATCTAGCTTGGAAGGCTAGTGTTCTACCATTGAACTACACCCGCATAAGCACTGCTATTGCAGTGCTTTGTTAAGATATCATAACCATACTTTAAAGTCAAGTATTTTATTGGATTTTGTATGCTGTAAATGCTGTTTTTATTCTAGTTTTCCAGCCATCGCCTGAGTAATCTGAGAATATCTCTCTTGCAAATGTCTCAAGTGTTCTAAGCTCGTAGCCCTCTAATTCAATACCACCATAGACAACTTTCTCTAGAATCACACACACTCTTGCGTAATCTCCAGACTCTATATTCTTAAATCTTGCAGCTATCACACTATCAACTTCATCCGTATTCCAGCCAAGCGTTGCCTCTATTCCTTTTACCTTGAGAAGCTGATAGATGTACTGATTAAGTATTCTGGCTTTATTGGCTGCAGAACTTTGTTCGTACATTTTTCTACGATGTATCCCGACAATTACATATACAAGCTGCAGTATTGCAATGAATGCCACAACAATAATTATAATAAATGCTGCTATTCCCATTATAATAAGTCCGGTATTCCATACTTTTCTTATTATCTCATCTGTTGTACGGGAATCATTATTATTATCATCTATGACTCTTCCTGCATCCGAATTCTTATCATCATCAACCGTGGCTGTTTTATGAACACTGTCCGGCGAATTAACCATCTGCTGCAGCGCTGCCGCTTCATAGTAATATCCCGGTGTAACATCTATAGGCTGCCAGCCTATTCCATCAAAATACACTTCAACCCAGGCATGTGCATTATCACCACTGACCATAATCTGGCCATCACTGCTACCTGCAAAGTCTGACGATGATGCATAATAACCTTCAACATACCTTGCCGGAATTCCATATGCTCTTAATGCCAATACAGCTGTTGACGCATATATTACTGCATTACCCTGATACGCATCTGTAATATACCATTTTAAAGGATCTCTGCCTTCCGGTGCCGCCTGAATATCATCATTATATGTAAGTCTTGCCCTGAGCACTTCTCTTACTCTGCTTACAGCACTATATACACCATCTGTCTGTGCTTCATAATCATCCCAGAATATGCTGTTCATAAGTGCATAATATTGCTTTGTTTCTGAGGTATAATTATCATATACAAAATCTCTGTATACAGCCTCTGCCTCCACATAATTCTGCTGTTCCTGTGAGTCCGGCTGTGTAAGCCAGTCTTCAGCAATCATCAGTTCTGCTGGTCTTGCTCCTGATATCTCACTAATCTCATACTGGCTGCTTCCGCGCAATCCTTTGCCGGCATAATTCATATCTTTATTATTCTTCTTTTTTCCCTGTATAAATGTATTAACAGAAGATGGAACATACACATAATCTCTGGATGCATTCTTTACTGTAATTGTCATTGAATTAGCTTCCGGCTTGTCCTGTCTCTCACTTAAAGAATAGTATAACGCAGACTGTGATAATGGATTAAATCCTTTAGCATCCAGCCAGTCTAACATACCGTAATTATCACCACCATAAGCTGAATCAGACAACTTCTTCCATGAACCTGTCTCTGAATCATAAGATACTCCCACATATCCCTTAAGATATATATTCTTCTCCTGTTCAGACCATACTTCAAGCATATCTGAATCTGACTTCTTTAACTGTGCTGCTTCTCTGACATTACCTTCAGGAAGCTTTGGCTCTCCATATCTTATATCATCAATCTGCTCTCTGATACATGTTCTTGCATCTGTTACATTTTTAATTTCGTTATCATCAATACTTACTGCCATAACGAATGCGATGAATATAATCACACACATAATCGTACTTCGGAATGTTATATAAAATGCTTTTCCACAGGCAGCCATTATTATTCCAGCAGCTATTAATGTGGTACTTGCAAGAACATTTATATTACCACTGAAAAGCTGTAAAAGCAGCCACATGACAATATGTATTTCAAACTGTGGTACTGCATTGTCAGACGCAAACCAGAATGTAAGCTCACCAATAATAACTGACACAAGTATTGCAAATGCCAGAATATCCCTGTTACCACCTACAACAGAGAACAATGCAAGACCACCTTCATGAGCTGTATTCCAGCTATATACCATTACATCAATCCATATTCTTGCACCGTTAATTCCTCCTGTAAGTCCGGCAGGCACGAATACTGCCAGCATAGGAACTATTAATACAAGCCTTATCCATGGGAGATGTTCTTTCAGATAATATACTGCCGCGCTAAAAGCAATACCCGCAATTACTGCAGGTATCAGATAATAGTACCTGTATGGCAGATATACATCCCATGTACTTACAAATGCCATGAGTGAAGAAACTGCCATAAGAATTGTCATAACAATTATCCATATTATTTTTTTATATCTGCTATTGTTATTATTATTGTCCACAACCTGGACATTTGAATGTTTCATCTATATAGCAATCTCCATTTCTGTAACTAACATATTATGTGGAACTTATCAGTCTCTTCTGCCTCTGCAGGTATCTCCACAATTTCGAAACCTTCATGGGAATCAATAAACATTTCCTGTCTGTCTTTAACTGTATTAATAATCGTTATTCCCATATGGTTCTCTAATCCAGCAAGATTCTGTCTGTATCTTCCTGCCGATACAATTACCATTCTTGTAAAATATTTTTCTTTATGCTCCATAAGAAAATACTCAAGTCCGGTTCCTGCCTTATCAAGAATTCTGTAGCACATTGCCTGTGCCATCATTCTTTCATAATCATTGATACTCGCAATCTCTATCTCTGAAAGTCCATTCTGTGTAGGAATCATAACACAGAAATGTGCTCCCTTCTGCATAAGCTGTTCTGCAACAGCGACGGTCATCGCTACAGCAGTATTAAGTTCATCAATATTAACCTTTTCATCACCATTGTAGTGTGCAAAATCTGGAATAAGCACAACATCATAATGCGACGGCTCACTCGACTCCCTTACTATGAGCTTACCTGTTTTCTCAGACAGTTTCCAATGTATTGAACGCACATCATCACCCGTCTGATATTCTCTTGTATCAAATATCTCACTTCTGTCATTACCCTTACGGTTCTGCATACTTCCTTCTGTCAATGTCTCTCCGCGTATCATATCAGACAAATCAACATTAACATCCAGATGTTTAGGATATATTATAGTGCTGCAGTCTTTGAACGGTTTCGTCTTAATTCTGAACAACTTAAGCATATCCATAATATATATTGAGCGGCATTTGAAATTAACCTCACCACACTGACCTGCCATAAGGTTAATAACACAGTCATTCTTCCCGTCATTAAGTTCAAACAACAGTGTTTTATAGGTAGTACTGTCAAACATTTTGTTATATATCTCAAGTTCAACAAGTACACTTCTTGTTACCAGAAGTCCGTGTCTGCTTCCTATGCTCAGTGTATATGGCAGTTTTTTCCCAAACTGTCCGCTTCTTCTTACAGTAAGTCCTGCATGTATGTTAAATGAATCGCACAATAACATAAGTCCCATTATCCCTGCAATTATCACAAGCACAACTATTGAATATGCAAGAAATGGTCTTCCGAAGAAAAACAACATAAGCATGAGCAAAACAATCAGTAATATATACCCTATTCTGTTAGCTTTCATGTATCATTTCCTCTCTTACACTGCTGCCGGCTTAATCTGTCCCTGAATCTCCAATAATATATCCCTTGCAGTAGTTCCTTCAACCTTTGCCTGTGGTCTTAAAACAAGTCTGTGTGCACATACATCTATGAATACAGCCTGAACATCCTCAGGAATAACATAATTACGTTCTCTTAACACTGCATTTGCTTTAGCCATCTTAACAAGTGCTGTGACACCTCTTGGTGATATTCCAAGTGATACCATAGGATGCTTTCTTGTCTCCTCACACAGATGTATTGCATACTCTAATACCTGATCAGATGTCTTTACTGAAGCCAGATATTTCTGTACATCAAGTATGTTCTGGGCATCTGTTACGGTTCTGATTTCACTAGTTGCATCTTCTTTATTCTGTATGTTTATTATCTTCATCTGATTCTCAAGAGTCGGATAGCCAATTGATAAGCATACCATGAATCTGTCGAGCTGTGATTCTGGCAGTGCCTGTGTTCCGGCAGAACCAAGCGGGTTCTGTGTTGCTATACATACAAACGGACTTGGCAGTCTGTGTGTCGTTCCATCAATTGTTACCGAATGTTCTTCCATTACCTCTAACAGGGCTGCCTGTGTCTTAGGTGAAGTTCTGTTAATCTCATCTGCTAGAAGCAGCTGGCACATTGCTGCACCTTCAACATATTCAAATGCATTCTTTTCCCTGTTAAACATTGTAAATCCTGTTATATCAGAAGGGAGAGTATCTGTAGTAAACTGTATTCTCTTATTATCAAGTCCCAGTGCCTTAGAAAATGACACCGCCAGTGTTGTCTTTCCAACTCCCGGACAATCCTCCAGCAGAATATGTCCGCCTGCATAGATAGTCATAAGCACTTTCTCAATAATATCCCTGTTTCCGATAAAGCCCTTGCTTACCTCGGCTATAATTCTTCTCGACTGTTCAACTATCATTCTTCTGTATTCTCCCTTTCTGTAATCATTCTGTTCAACTGTTCTTTATCTATCAGACCTGACCATGCATCAATATATGCATCCTTAGTACCCTGTGGAACAATTATTGTTATATTATCGTTATCAATTCCAAAGCTGAATAAACCATTATCATCCGCAATAAGCTGTACCGGAATATCGCCAAGAAACTCTATTGTAAGTTTTCCGTCCTCTCCTCCGGTGTTAGCAAATGCCTCAGAATATATGCCCACAAGATTATCTGCTATAGTAACACTCTTAAGACCATGTGCTTTCTCAAATGCCCTGCTTCCGATATAATCAATATACCAGCCATATGGAAGATCCAGATTATCATTCATAAAGTCAATAGACGTAATATATGAAGGTGTTTCTATAAGTGTGATAAGTCCATCAACTACTCTCATCGGATAATAGGCTGTCGGTTCTTCAACCGCATCGTATCCCATCATCTTTCTTATATAATTCTCAGTTACAAGAATTCTCTCCCTTACAGCAGCATCAACCTCTTCATCTGTTGGAAGTGTAGCTGTCTCCCAGTCAATAAGCTCTCCCTGTACACCATTCCACATATCAAGATATGGCGAACCATAATATGTACCAATATAACCACACATAATGTAACGCCATGATAATATATAGCTTTCCTCTGCACCCTCAGGAACAATAAGACTGATATGCTCTGCCTCCTCTTCCTTAGTCCATGAATAATTAAACTGGAATCCGAAGTTGCCATATATTACAAGCTGTGGTGCTGTATAATTATTAAGTTTTATAGTTTCAAGTGCGTCACAACCATTAAATAAACCTGCATATAATGCACCCATCCACGAATCAATATATCCAAGCTCTATACTTTTAAGTGATGTACATGCGTTGAATACATCTTCTCCCAGATGATATATAGACCCATCTATTGATATATTTGTAATACCGGTACATCCAACAAAAACCTTGTCATAAAGCATCATTCCCTGCTCTGCACTTATATTAACATCACATGAAAGTCCGGAATTAATGAATGCTCCATCCTGAATAGAAAACAGCCAGTCAAGTTCTTCCCAGTTAATTGTGAAACTGCTGCCATTGCCTGCATCTGCAAATGCGTATTGGTATATGTACATTAACTCTGACGGAAGTGTTATCTCTCCTGACAGGTCACTTCCTGAACGGAGCAGTATATACTCCTCTCCGCTTTCATCCAGTGCATAAAGCAGTCTGCTTCCTCCGGCATTAACCATCTCAAACTGCGCAATATTCTGGAATCCCTTAACACTGCTTGTATTCTCTCCATATCCTGATGCACCATCAAGTATATAGAAATAATCATTTGGTTCGTAAGTAGTACCATATCTGTCTGATATATGTGGATCATAGCCATTCTCCATAACTGCATTCATTGCATTAGATGCCACGAATCTTAATGATTCACAGCCCTCAAATGCTCTGTCGCCTATAGTTATAGTATCTGTTGTCTGTATTAAAATCCCCTGTAATGCTGTACAATCCCTGAAAGCTTCATATCCTATTCCTGTAATTTGCTCAGGAAGTGTCACCCATACAAGCTGTCTGCATTCCGCGAAACTCTCAGAATCAATCTGGTTAATAATAACCTGACCGTACTCAATAACACCATTAAATTCTGTAATATCCTCCGGTGCTCTTACAAGAATATTCTCATTAACGCCATCTTTTTCTACGGTGTAATATGAATATCCATCTGTTGAGATATTCATAACATATACCTGTATGTCATCCCTTCCGGCTTCATCTAACTGGCTTAACACATTGTCTCTTTGTTCAGCGCTTGTACACAGAATTGTATCAACCGAACTGTTCTTCAGGCAGTCCTTTTCAAATGTGACATCATTATCTGGCATCACAAGTTTCTTAATATTATCAGCATCTTCTAAAGCCCTGCTTCCTATACTGCTGATATCATCAGTCATAATAACACTTGAACCTGTTCCTTTAATTACTCTGCACAATTCACCACTATTATTAACAACTGTAGTCTTAACAACCTTATATGTAACATCCGGATGTTCATCAGTTGTAATAATACACTGTGTACTGGCAAGATCCTGATAATTACCCGCTATGAAATCATCAAGAACAGACTCATCAACAGTGATAGTACATTTATCAAGATAATTGTAATTAATATCAGGAAACTCTGATATATCCTGCATCTTTAACTCTATATTCTTAAGATTATTATTCTCTGTAAGATTAACACTCTTAATACCTGATTCAATAACGAGTTCTTCCATATTATAAGGAATAGCTATTATCTTAGTTTCCTGTTTATCAAGAAGGACTCCTGCATACGATGTGTAATTAGGATTATCATCTGCAACCTCAAAGCCTTCTCTGATTAACAGATTAGTTCCATCATTATTAATGTATATTACAGATTCCGGAATATTAATATAATCAATATCCATCTTCTCTTCGAGTTCTACAGCCTGAATATACTGAGGTACAGTAAGCGTCCACATATGACGTACCCCGCCTGTTGTATAACTGTTTATTCCTGTTATCTTTACAAGTGTCTGCAAAGAACAATATACATTACCTGATGCATCAACGTGGCCATCATAATTAAGCCATTTATTCTTTATCTTTACTTTATATCTGCTATCAAGTGCAACTCTGTCTGCCGGCTGTAAAATATGTCTTCCTATGCCTGCTGTATACAGCCATGGCACAAGTTTTCCATTCTCCTTCCAGCCTGGGAAAAGGCTTGTAACCTCTTCTCCATCAAACAGACTCCTCTGATACTGATACAGATTAACAACACTTCCAACATCTGGATACTGGTTATAATTAAGCACCTTGTTACTGTTAATCACTTCATTCTCAGACTTGATTGAATCTGAAAGGATATATAACTTATTATCCTTAGGGGCATAGCTGAATTCATTGCTTATCCAGTCGTCATTAACTGACAGCCTATATTCTGCATTAATAATGAAATCTTCTTCCTTCATATCATAAGGTATGGTAACTGGATAATCATTTGTCCATGTCTGTCCGCCGTCAAATGATACGCCGCTTATTCTTATATATCTGTCGTAAGATTCTTTTCCCCACAGATATGCAACCGGATTACCACCCTCATTCTTAATTACATAAGTATCCAGAGCACAGAATATTGTATATGCATCTATACTCTGTCCCTTATATAACATATTGGCATCGTATGATTCATCTGCCTTGATAACTATACGCATTATGTTATCCGGTGATTCTGTGATATTTCCCTCATCATACGGTTTAGAGTCAAATGTAGAGCTTATTCCCGGACGTGGTTTATCAACTTCCGGATCTTTTGCAGTCTGGGACATGTCATTCTCTTCATCCTGTCCACCTGCATTACCCTGATTATCTCCTGCACTGCCATTGCCACCATTATCAGAAGATACACTTCCGTTACCTCCAGTAATCTGTCCACCTGCTATAGTAACATCTGAATCTTCTCCATTACTTACAATATCAAATATCTGACCACCAGGATTATCAATGCCATCTGACGTATTACCATCATCCTGTCTTGAATTAATAATATTAAATGCATTGCCAGGCTGTGCCGGATCAAGAAGCCTTCCATCAAACAGATAACCGGAATTATTACCGCTTGTCTCGTTGTTCTGGGAATTATTATCCTTCTCTAATATTCTGCTGTCTTCATCAGAATTATTGCCCTGACCAACAATATCATTATCACCTGAAAAATGTACCTGATTAAAATTAAATTCTCTGTCTGTCAATGATGGTATAAAGTTCTTGCCTGAAGTATATCCGGCAATTCCAATCGCTGCCCCTGCTGTAACAGCAAGAGTTATTGAAGCATTTCTGACAGTTTTCTTAATCTTCTTATCGTCCATATATTACTCCCGTCCTATTACCGTGCGAGGTTTTGCCCCCCCCTAAAAATTTACCGATTCTACGCTGTAAAACCTTGAAATCAAGAGGTTTTGCAAAATGTCCGTTCATTCCACTGTCTAATGACAGTCTCTCGTCTTCAACAAATGCATCTGCAGAAAGTGCAAATATTGGAATCTCTGCTGCATCTTTTCTGTCAAGTGCCCTTATAGTCCTTGTTGCTGTTCTTCCATCCATTACAGGCATCTGTACATCCATTAATATAAAGTCATAATATCCGGCCTCATGCTCACTAAACCGGTCAACTGCTTCTTTACCATTACCCACAACTTCAATCGTAGCACCCATACTCTCTATAATCTCAACCGCTATAAGTGCATTGATTTCATTATCTTCAGCCATAAGAATATGTTTGCCTTCAAATGTTTTATCATATAATGACTCATCATCTTCCCTTGTCTCGAGATCTGTCTGTACTGAAGTATCAGCAACAGGAAGATGCAGATATACAAAGAAATCCGAACCTTCTCCCTTAACACTTTCTACGACAATCTCTCCACCCATAAGCTTAACAAGGCTGTCTGTAATCGCCATACCAAGTCCTGTTCCACCATATTTCTTAGATGTATCAACAGTTTCCTGCTCAAATGGTCTGAATATCTTCTTAATAAAGTCTGCATCCATTCCTATTCCGGTATCATGTACTCTCACAAGAAGATCCAGCTTATTATCCTTAAGCATCATCTGTCTGAAAGTAACACTTACTTCTCCATGGTCTGTAAACTTAACAGCATTAGACAGAAAATTAATTATAACCTGACTTATTCTTAACTCATCACCTATAACATCATCAACAGTCATGCTCTCAAAATTAACAGAATACTTAATACCCCTCTCCTCAAGATTCTTGGCAAACATATCATAAAGCTTCTTACCAAGCTCCTTAAGACTGAATGGTGCATCCTCAAGTTCAACCTTACCTGCTTCAATTCTTGACATATCGAGAATATCATTAATAAGTGACAACATATGCTCTGACAATTCTTCTGCTTTATCCAGATACTGATTGATAATGTCATCTTTAGATACTTTGCTCTTTGCAAGAGTAAGCATACCCATAATACCATTCATAGGTGTTCTTATCTCATGTGACATTCTTGATAAAAATGTTGTCTTGGAACGGCTCTCTTCTTCTGCCAGTCTTGTCTTCTCTTCATACATATCAAGCATCTCATGATACTGTGTTGTCTCCCACATATATATAATGTGGTATTGTCCATTCCTGCTTAGTGATACAGCCATTCTTACCCATCTGTCATCATCTCTTAAGAATTCTACATCATACGGTTCATGTTCATCCCAGTTAATGTACTGCTGCCATAATCTTGCAGCTTCATCCTTATCTTTAAATTTCCTGCCTATACATGTCACATCCTTCTGTAACATGTCTATTGTCACGCCCAGCAGATCTTCTATATCACCTGCAACATAAAGAGGCATTTTGTCTGTATGTCTCATAATAATGAACACTTCGCCCCTTCTGTTCTCAACTTCGTTAAGAAAAATCTTTTCTATTCCCTTTATTTCTGAAATATTACCGGTATTCTTCTTTACTCTCTTCTTATTAAAAGAGTGCACAATAAAAAACACTCCCACAAGTAATTCAATACATCCTATTATTACAAGTGCGAAGTGTTCTCCAAGTACACTCAGTATATTCAATATATTATCCATTGTATTATCCTTATCTGCCAGAGGCATACATTTATCAACATTGTTTCCAAAAAATATCTATATAAATAATAGCATACTAATTCACAGCAAACAACTATGCAATATGTTTTTATCAACAAATATACTTGACATAATATGTTCTTAGGAATAAATTATGTTAGTTGCATTTTTGTTTGTAAATATTATGGAGTGATTTCAATGAATAACAATTCAGAACACATTTTTTCTAATATAGATATAAGGAAGCTTCTCATTCCAATCATGCTGGAAAATCTTCTTGCATCACTTATGGGAACTGTTGATACCATGATGGTAAGCAATGTAGGTGCATCCGCTGTATCTGCTGTATCACTTGTCGATTCCATCAACATTCTTGTGATACAGGCTTTGTCAGCTCTTGCTGCCGGTGGAGCAATTCTGTGTTCACAGTACATAGGAAGCAGCAACCCTAAAGGTGCTAACCGCGCTGCAAGACAGGTATTTCTTGTAATGACCGTACTGTCAGTATTCGTATCTGCAATATGCCTAATTCTGCGTGTTCCTATGCTTAAGTTTATCTTTGGTTCTGTAGAAGCTGATGTTATGGCTGATTCACAGGTGTACTTCCTGTTCACACTGTTGTCTTTCCCATTTATCGGACTGTATGATGCAGGTGCTTCCATTATGAGAGCGCAGAAAGACAGTAAAAGTCCTATGACAATTTCAATAATATCCAACTTCCTTAATATAGGAGGCAATGCCATTCTTATATTCGGACTCGGTATGGGAGTTGCTGGAGCTGCAATATCAACACTTGCATCAAGAGTTTTCTGTGCTGTCGTTGTAATTATTAAATTAAGAAACCCTTCTCAGACTATATGCGTAAACAGATATTACGCAATCCGTCCTGACTGGGATTTAATTAAGAGAGTATTATACATCGGTATCCCTTCCGGTATCGAAAACAGTATGTTCCAGTTCGGAAAGCTTGCAATCCAGTCAACAGTTTCAACGCTTGGAACTGCTGCCATTGCTGCAAATGCTGTAACCAATATCTTAGAGAATCTTAACGGAGTTGCCGCACAGGGTGTAGGTATCGGACTTATGACAATTGTCGGTCAGTGCATCGGTGCCGGAAGAAAAGATGAGGCTGTATATTATATAAAGAAGTTAAGCAAAATGGCTGAGGTCGCAATTATTACAAGCTGCCTCGTTGTATTTGCTTTATGCAAGCCAATTACAATACTTGGCGGAATGGAAGCTGAAAGTGCAAGAATGTGCTTTGAGATGACGCTTTTTATCACAATAACCAAGCCAATATCATGGGTATTATCATTTATCCCTGCCTACGGCATGCGTGCCGCCGGAGATGTAAAGTTCTCAATGATAACTTCATGTGCAAGCATGTGGCTTTGCCGTGTAAGCTTTACAATATTCTTATGCCGTGTATGCAGCTTCGGTCCTATCGCTGTATGGATTGGAATGTTTGCCGACTGGACTGTGAGGGGTATCGTGTTCACTATACGTTTCCACTCACGCAGATGGCTTAATCATCACATAATAGATTAAAAGATAAAACAATAGAGGCGTTATTTTGCTGGCAGTGTCCGAAATCATGCAAAATAAATCGCCTCTATTGCTAAAAATACCATAATAAGGATAAAAATGAAATGGCTTAAAATTACAAACATTTACGCAAGTGTTTGTGCATTTTGTATAAAGAGTTTTCTTTTATGCGGTTTTATTGGTATATTTTCACTTATTCTCTGTTATCTTTCAGGCTTTCAACCATATCAACCCTGTCAGCCTTTCTTCTCACTATAAGAAGTGATACTGCATAGCATGCAATTACTATTACTATAGTCAGTGTTATGCTCTGTGCTGTTATTGCAGGTGTGTAAAGCACTCCCTCAATGCCCGAATATATCCTGAATACCACTACCATTATAAGATAACCTGCAAGCATTCCGACAGCTATACCAAATGGTATTATCACATGGTTTACATCAATAACCATTCTGTTAATTTCGCGATTCTTAAGACCGAGTACTTTAAGCATTGATATGTTATGTCTGTTCTCTGAAATAAGCATATTTACTGATACATACAACGCTGCAATACATATAATCGCACCGATTACCGCAAGTGAATATATAATTGCCCCCATCTCTGTAAGGATTGTCTGCATCTGCTCCCTGATATCATCAGATGTCACCGTCTTAGATATCTCATCGCCTAAGTCAAGCTTCTTCTCTGACAGCAGTCCGTTGTATGTTCCCTCATTCCAGCCCAGAAGTTCCCTTGCTTTATCCTGACTGCTCACGAGCAGCTTCTGGCTGTCATTCATTATAATTCCGCTTATTGTTACTTTCTTTTCTTCCATTGTAATAGGATTGACAAATGTAAATTCGTCTCCGGCTTCAAGCTTATAAGCATATGCCATTACATTTGTAACATAAAAACCACTTGCAAGGTCTGCCCTGCTGCCGTCCTCAGTATCAATATTCAGATACTTCACATCTGTATCCGCACCTATCAGTGAAAATGCAGAGCCATTATGCTCGTATTTTCCTATAACAAGCTCATCTGCTCCAGCCACATCATCTGTCTTTAAACGGTTAAGCACATATTCATACTTAAAGCTGCCCATGCTGTCAGCTCCTCTGTCAATTACATTGTTGATAGAGTCTATAAACATAAACGCAACCGTTATCATCAGCGCACCTAAAAATGCACCTAAGAACACAACAAAGCTTCTTCCCGGATTGGCAAGTATACTTCTTAACGCGAACTTGTTTCTTACTTTTCCTTTCTTACCGACTAATACATGTCTTGTTCTGCTGTCTCCGTCCACATTGCCATTAAGCATTTCTACTGTATCTTTCTTTAACAGCTTAGATACTTTGTGGGCAGCCTCAAGCATGTAGATAGCTGTAGGAATTATTATTCCTATAAGTGCTATCGGGATTGGAAGTGTAAACTTAACCGGCATTGGCTCATAATCTGCAAGGCTCAGTTCACCGTATGGCTGCTGTATTATCTTGGTAACAATCGTAACAATAATTCCTCCGGCAAGTCCCGGAATCATGGCAAGCACGCTGTAATGCCACATGAGCTGTCTCTTTGTGTAGCCAAGCGCTGACAGTGTACCAATCATTTTCTGTTCCTGCTTTATCTTTCTGCCTATTATAATAGCTATAAGTGCAACCGTCACAAGCGGAAGGGTGAACAGGAACACATATGCCATAATCAGGAACATTGTTGCCTGGTCATCAACCATTGTAATTCTCTGGTTGTTATCTTTGCCAAGATAACTGTTTATCTTGTACTGCTCGTTCATGTCTTTTCTGAACTGTGTCACATCACTGTCATCACCATATATTACCTTGTACTGGCATGAATTTGCCTCAAGCGCATCGTATGCATTGTCTGTCATGTATGCAAGGAAAAATGATGTGATATTCTTGTATGAATCATCAGTATTCTCAAGCATGTACAGGTAATCAGGTCTTAAGAAATATCCTGTAACCTTGTATTCTTTTCCCTTAATTGTGAGCCTGTCGCCAATATTCACATGCTCACTTTCAGCATATCCCTTTGATATAACAATCTCATCATCGTTAGATATGTCATTTCCATCAATCACCTCATAAAGGTCGATTTTCTTATTGCGTTTGAAAACCCTTACTTTATATCCGTCCTCATTAATATTTACATAATGCTCTTTCTCAAATGTAACATTATATTTCTTCTCTATATTGCTAATCTCGTTATCAGGTATCTCCACATATGTTGTAAATGTGGCATCTTCCAGCTTATTATCTATAAAGAATTGGTCACCATAGGATTTAATTCCTGTTCCTGCTATGTAAAAAAGATAGAACAGCAGCAGGGCAACTACCGTAAGAACTGCCGCAGCTATATAAAATGACAGATTCTCTTTAACATTTCTTAAATATCTCTTGTTAAGAGTCATAACCAGCCTCCTCATAATCACATTTTAAAATTCATACTTGTACTTCTGCTTTTACAGTTCAAGTTCTTCTGCACTACGCTTATTGCCATTGTCTGTGCAGGAAGCAACCTGACCATCCTTAATTCTTATGACTGTGTCAGCCATATCAGCTATTGCTTCATTATGTGTTATGATTATAATTGTAGTCTTAAACTGTTCATTTACTTTCTCTATGAATTTCAGGACATTTCTTGATGACTTGGAATCAAGCGCACCTGTAAGCTCATCGCACAGAAGAATCTTAGGATTCTTGATTAATGCTCTTGCTATCGCAACTCTCTGCTGCTGTCCTCCTGAAAGCTCCTTAGGAAAACGGTTCTTATATTTGTCAATATCAAGTGCCTTCATCACTTCTTCTATATCCATTGGCTGCTTTGCAATATCAGCAACAACCTGAATATTTTCCTGCACTGTAAGGTCTGGAATCAGATTGTAGAACTGGAATACAAATCCGACATCTTCCCTTCTGTAATCTGTCATTTTCTTCTTGTCGCTTCTGCTGATATTCCTGCCTGAAATTGTAATCTCACCTGAATCAAGCGAATCAAGTCCACCAATCATATTAAGAAGCGTACTCTTTCCTGAACCTGAAGGTCCAAGAATTACATATATTCTGCCTTCTCCCAAAGACAAACTCACGCCGTCAAGTGCGTTGACAAGAGTTTCGCCCTCGCCATAATGTTTTCTTGCATCTTTAATATCTATAAACATATATTCCCTCCTACATATTTTTATAGTAGCAACTAGCTTTTGTTAGGTTATGCTAACCATATTGTGATAATAGCACTTGTAATAGTAATTAACAAGTGGATTTCACATAAAATACGGCGCGCCAGTTTCCTGACACGCCGCATTTTGGGGATAGTTTTATTATGAATACAGATATAAGCATTTATTAATATGCAGCTTCATATATTTCAAGTATCTGCTCCTCACTAAGCTGCACATAGTTGTTCCTGAGGAGTCTCTGCTGAGTCTTTATTACATCACCTGCAAATATTGCAAGGTCCGATTTCTTCACTCCGAATTCTTCCAGTGGCGCACTCTTTAACACCTTGTCCATAAGTGCATAAAGTTCTTCGAGTGCATTTTCAGGATCTACTGAAAGACTTTCTGCAATAACTGCTTCAAGGTCGTTGATTCTGCCTGTTGGCTTTATCTTTTTATACATCTTCATGACGTCTTTAAACATAAGCTGGTTAGACTGTCCATGAGGTATGTGATATACAGAACCTAATGGATATGCACAGGCATGAACTGCTGCGCAGCCTGCATAGCCGAATCCAAGTCCTGCCCAGTTAGAAGCTTTTAAGAAATCTGCTGCGTATGTCTTCCATGCATCTTCGCCTCCGGCCTCTACAGATTTCTTCCAGCATATAAGAATAGTCTTAAGTGCCTCTGTTGAGAAAATTCTGGAGATACTGCAGCCATTAGGACTTAAGAAGGATTCAACACTGTGAACCATTGCATCTATTGAAGAAGTTGCAAATATCTTATATGGAAGTGAGTCTAACATATTAGTTATCATAACTGCACTGTCTGCAAGCATTGCCGGATCTGCAAGTCCCATCTTCACACCTTTGCTGACACGGTTAATTACTGAAATATTAGTAACCTCGCTTCCTGTTCCGCATGTTGTAGGAACAATAATCAGTGGATGAACTTTGCTAAGACTTCCTGCTTTATCATAGAGGTCATCTACAGTATCATCCTTTCCTGCAACCGCAACAACCTTTGCAATATCAATAACTGTACCGCCGCCAACTGCAATTATACGGTCATAAGTCTTATCACGAAGTTCATTAAGAATTGCGTCAACCATGCCGTCTGTCGGCTCGCCTTTGCCGTATTTCTCACGGAAAAGTGTCTGAACGCCTGTGTTAAGCGGAGCAATATATTTGTCAAATGTATGCTCACCGCATAACACAAGGTCATTCTCACCGATTCCGGCTTCCCTGGCAAACTGTTCAAATGTATCAAATTCCTGTATTTCTGTCTTTATAGAAAAGCCTTTCATCTGCCTTAAGCCTCCTTCTTTAACTGCTTTGCATCATCCTGCTCGAACTTGCGGTCAATCATATCAATAATCATATCCGCTGTCTCGTCCCAGCCTAAGATACTGCTGTTAATAAGCATATCTCTTGTATGTCTGTCGCCACGCTTCTTTCCTGTGATGTACTCATGTCTTGCGTGCTGTGCTTTATCAACAGACTCCCATTCTTCCTTAGCCTTACGCATATTCTTGATGCCCTTTTCCTTCATAACTGCAGCAATCTCATCTTCCTGAGGTGCATATATGAATACATTGAGAACATCATCTCTGTTTCTTAAAATGTAGTCACTGCTTCGTCCAACAATTACACATGATGATTTGTTAGCGAAATCATTAATTGCCTGGAACTGTGCGTCAATAACTCGGTTAGAAAGATTAGCATATCTTACACCATATGATGTGTCAAATGCGTATCTTACGCCAATCTTTGTATCAGCCTCTTCAACAAGTCCCTTATCTACACCAATCTGTGCAACGACCTTATCAACAAGATCTCTGTTGTAATACTCAATTCCTAATCTGTCAGCAACCATCTTGGCAATCTGTGGTCCGCCGCTTCCGTACTCACAACCTACAGTAATAACGAAATGTCTGTCTGGGTACTTTGCATTTGGAAGTACTGTCTCTTCCTGTTCTTCTGCCTTTCCGCCGTCTTCGACAATGAATATGTCACGACCGAACTCTGCACCATATTTCTTCTTAGAATAGAAGTAGAAGAATACACCAAGTGCAAGCCAGATACCAACTACAATCCATTCCTGCCATACAAGTGCTGCTGAGAATGAAGCTGGAACAATGTAGAGTAATGTCATGAAGCCTGCCATAAGCACAGCCATAACTCCAACAAATCTGCCTGCCTTAACCTTGTAAGGTCTTGCCATCTCAGGCTTCTTCTTACGAAGGATACAGAATGAAATTGAAACAAACATATAAGCTATAACACATCCAAATGAAGCTGCATCAACTAACCATACAAGAACGCCTCTTCCAAAGAAAGGAGCTGCAACGCAGGCAATACCACAAAGGATAATTGCTGCTTCAGGAGTCTTATGCTTTCCTAATTTACCAAACATTTTAGGAATCATAAGTGACTCACCCATTGAGTAAAGTGCACGGCTGCCGCCCATAAGGAATGAATTCCATGATGTTATAATTCCACATAAACCACCGATGATAAGAACCTTGCCCATAAGTGGTGATCTGAATGCAATCTCAATAGCCTTAGCTGATACAAGTCCGTTCTGAGATGACATTTCCTGTGCGATTGCACTCTGAGGCATTATGTAGCAGACTGCAAATATGATAAGGAGATACCATGCAACAGCCATGAATATTGACAGAAGCATTATCTTACCAATCTTTTTGTATGGTACATTAATTTCCTCTGCTGCCTGTGGAATTACATCAAATCCTATAAAAAGGAATGGTGTCATGCAGGCTACCTTGAACACGCTGCCAAGAGTTGTACCTGTGCCTGATTCCCACATTTGTCCTGTAATATTAGCACCATCACCATTAATTGCTGAACCGACTACAAGAAGAATTCCTGCAATAGCGATAATTGCTGTAAGGACTGTCTGTAATATAGCTGCTGTCTTAGCGCCTCTGATATTAATAAATGTAATTAATACCGCAACGCCTACACCTAACAGGATTGTTGTCAGGTAAATGTCTCTTCCTGCTATTGAATAAAGGTAAACCTGATTAAACTTAGGGAAAAGGTAAGTAATAACTGTTGGAAGTGCGGTTGCCTCAAATGCTGAGGTAGCCACATATCCTAATATAATCATCCATGTACACACGAAAGAACCTGTAGGTCCCATCGCTCTGTAACTGAATACATGCTCACCGCCGCACTGAGGCATTGCTGATGTAAGCTCTGCGTAGGTAAGTCCTACGAAAAATACCATAACGCCACCGATAAGCATTGCTATGATTGAGCCCATAAAGCCAGCAGTTGTAATCCAGTCACCCGAATTGATTACCCAGCCCCAGCCTATCATCGCGCCAAATGCGATAACAAGTATGTCCCAGGCACCCATTACCTTATCAAATTTCGATTTCTGCTCCATAATATATCCTCCCACAATTAATTTGTGGTTAAAACCACATTTGCACTACGCTTCCAAAGCTTCCTTTAAAGCTTCCTCGAAGATTTCAAGACCTCTCTCCATCTGCTCATCTGTCATTGTAAGAGGTGCTAAGAATCTTACTGTGTTGCTTGCTGTACCACAGCTTTCAAGAAGAAGTCCCTTCTGGATAGCATTCTGGATAAGGTCTGCAACAAGCTTAGTTGCTGGCTCTTTAGTCTCTCTGTCCTTAACGAACTCTATACCAACCATTGCGCCAAGTCCTCTTACATCACCGATGACATCATATTTGTCCTGAAGCTCCTTGTAACGCTTCATAACTGTCTCTCCGATGTGTCTTGCCTTAGCTGCATAATCATCACGCTTCATAACATCCATTACTGCAAGTGCTGCGGCTGCTGCAACAGGGTTACCACAGAATGTACCGCCAATAGTTCCTGCTGGAGCTGCGTCCATAACCTCTGCTCTTGCTGTAATTGCTGAGATTGGAAGTCCAGCACCAAGTGACTTGGCTGTTGTGATAATATCAGGTGCTGCACCTGCCTCAGCCCAGTACTCAGATGCGTAATACTTTCCTGTTCTGCAGTTACCACACTGAACCTCATCAGCTATCATTAAGATTCCGTTGTCATCACATATCTTTCTTACTGCCTTAACCCACTCGATTGGTGCTGGGATAAATCCGCCCTCGCCCTGAAATGGTTCAACAATCATGCAGGCGATTTCACTTGCTGGTGCGCCTTCATCAAATATTCTGTTAAGTTCATCTATGTAATACTGAATTGCCTCTGCTTCTGTGTATCCCTTAGGTGCTCTGTAAAGGTATGGATAAGGTGCTCTGTAGATACCTGCTGGGAAAGGTCCCATACCTACTGCATATACCTTCTTGGCTGTAAGTGCCATTGTAAGATTAGTTCTTCCGTGGAAAGCACCTGTAAAGCAGATAACTCCGTTTCTCTTTGTAAATGCTTTGGCAATCTTAATTGCATTTTCATCACACTCAGCACCTGAGTTAGCAAAATATGTTTTCTTTACATCACCCTTGCATGGCATTATCTCGTTAAGCTTCTCAGCAAGGCTTACATATCCGTCATGAACATATACATTGAAAATTGTGTGGAAATATTTCTCTGTCTGTGCCTTAACTGCCTCAATTACTTCCGGATTAGAATAGCCGATATTAAGAACACCTACGCCGCCAACCCAGTCAAGGAACTTATTGCCATCAAGATCTTCAAACATTGCTCCGCCGCCCTGCTTGATACATATTGGATAAGCCTTTCCGCAGAGTGCCTTTGGAATTGCTGCATCTCTTCTGTCGAGAAGTGCCTTTGACTTAGGTCCTGGAACCTGCTCTGTAATAATTTCTGGAAGTGCCTTTGATAATTCTGTAGTTGTCATAATAAAATCCTCCTTATTGATGAAGTTTTTGAATACCTGCTGCTATTC
>CAVBPJ010000021.1:24934-39199 GCA_963597265.1 Evtepia sp.
CTGCTATTCTCATCGCTACTTGCGCAAAAAAGGCGCCGAGAATTATCTATTCTCGACGCCTTTGTCTTTCAAAAACTTTAATTTATTTTGTTTATGGTCTGAATTATACTATTTTTTCTTAGTTTATCAATGTTTCTGATTAACTATATTGATTGTGCACGGTGCACAAAAACATAATTTACATCCAATTTTGTATTTATTTCCTGCCGCGGTAGCTTCTTATCATAAATGCAAGCTTTAACTCAAGACATGTATCCAGATTCTCGAAATCAACTCCAAGCAGTTCCCTTATCTTATTAAGCCTGTAATTGAGCGTGTTTCTGTGAATAATCAGACTCTGCGCTGTTTCTTTTACATTGCAGTTGTGGTTAAGAAAGCTCTCCAGTGTCTCGCACAGACTGCCGTTATTAATCTCGTCAGCGTCTATCAGCTTGCCGATATTCTTCACAACATAATCGTCCAGAAACCTGCTGTCTGTAACCTTCGATATAAATGTATATATCCCCTGCTCTTTATAGAAGAAGATTCTCTCCTCCGTATCAGAAACCGAAGCAACCTTAACTGCCTCCGCCGCTTCTCTTCGGCTGCTCTTCACATCTTCAAGATATTCCACGCTGCTTCCAATTCCAGCCTTAAGACAAATGTGGTGTTGGTGTTTCCTGTCAGCATTTTCAATAATACGATTTAATACTGTCTTCAAGTCCTCATCACTTATCCTGTCTGTTGAAACAAGTGCAAGGACGCTTCCCGTCTGAGGCATTACAAGCACATTTCCTGAATAAAATGAGAACTCCATATTGATAATACTTCTTATCTCCTGACCGGTTGATAATAAATCTTTGCTGCCACGGCGGTTCTTCCCAAATACGAATTCAACAACACAGAAGCTTCCCGTCAGATCAATTCCAAGAAATTGAGCCTGCTCAAGCACGCTGTCACGGTTAAGATGTTCTGCGTCAAGAATTGACGCAAATACCTGCTCCTCAAGATTTCTGTTGTTTTCTTCAAGTACGAGCCTTTTACACAATATCTGCGACAAATCCACAAGCGGGAATTTCTCCGGCAGTTCAAAAAGCGGAAGTCCTTCTTTATTACAATACTCAATAAGCTCCGGCAGAATCTGTCCCTCATTGATTCCAAGCGCCGCAATCCCATAATCGACCATGCTTGTAATCAGCACCATCAGCTTATTCTTATCCTCCGTCACATCAGGATTCGTCAGCACCACGAACTCGCCGCCATGAATATAATCCTCAACATGATACTCATTCTTAACACACTGCAGGCAGTCCGCAAAATATATCCACCTTATTGTGTTCTTCATGCCCGCAGCTCCCGCCTTCATATTCAGGACATTATTTAGTTGTGGGATTCTTGTCATATCTTCGCAATTCATGTTGTCACCTACCTTGATGTGAAAGTGGTTATCCTGTCGATATTATAAAGAGGTATGTTAGTCATCCAATCCTGCTCTCTGTAATCTGACATAGATGTCCTCACTGCATAATCAGGATTATATTTATCACAAAATGCCCTTAAACTCTTGGCTCTTAGATTTTCCTCTGCCTTTACTTCAATTGGAATAACAGATGTTTTACCCTGCACAAGAAAATCAATTTCTCCTCTGGAATTCTGCGCAGAATAGTAATAAGGTATAATCCCTGCTTCACTGATAAGCTGCTGCAATACATACTGCTCTGTCAATGCTCCCTTAAATTCTGTAAAAATTCTGTTGCCATCAATAATAACTCTCGCATCTAAGTCCGTCATGGCAATAAGAAGTCCTATATCAAGCAAAAACATTTTAAATGAGTCTAAATCCATATATGCTTTCAATGGAAGTGCAGGCTTACTAACTCTTGCTACTTTATGAATAAGTCCGCAATCAAGCAGCCACTGTATTGCAAGTTCAAAATCTTTGGCTCTCGCGCCCTCTCTGACCTGTCCATAAATATATTTCTTATTTTCTTTCGCAAGCTGCATAGGAATTGAATCCCACACTAGATTAAGTCGCGGAACAAGACTAATCTCTGCATGTTTGGAAAAATCCTGCCTGTAATAATTCAACAAATTCTTCTGTATCTCACGAACCCTGTTAAAATCCCTATTCTCTACATATGATGCCACAACCTCTGGCATTCCGCCAACATAATAATACTCTCTAAGTCTGTCTATATATTTAGAGCTAAATGTACTTACCATCGATGTATCTTCACCCTTAAGTACATCTACATATCGTTCTTCCCCTAATGCACTTAAGAATTCCTGATAGCTTAAGGGATACAAGTCCATAAAGTCAACCTTGCCAACTGGAAATGAAGTGCCTGTATGAAGTGCAACACCCAACAGAGAACCTGCTGCTACAACCGCATACTCAGGTGCATTTTCACAGAAATATTTAAGTGACGAAAGTGCTTTAGGCACTTCCTGTATCTCGTCAAATATAATAAGTGTATTATGACTGTCAATTGTCATTCCTGTCTCTATACTTATTGCCATAATAATCCTGGGAATGTCAATTTCACCATCAAAAACATTCTTCATTCTTGCATTACTATCAAAGTTCACATATGCAACATTTTCAAAACATGTTCTTCCAAACTCCTTCATAAGCCATGTTTTTCCAACCTGTCTTGCTCCTCTGATAATAAGAGGTTTTCTGTCTTTTTTATCTTTCCATTGCTTTAACTGTTCAATTGCAAAACGCTTCATCAGACACCTCCTCAAAAATACTATATCCTGTGTATAATATTTTATTCCTTTAAGAGTGTATGGTCAACATTTTTATGGACGTAAAAATGTGGTTTGTCACACTTTTATGTACGAACTTTTGTGTTATGTTACATTTTTCTGCACGAACTTTTCTCAATCCACTCATCTGGCATCTCAAAATGCTGGTAATCTTTCGCATATTCCCAGTCGCCGCCCCACTCAAATCCATGCTGCATAAACACTTTATAGCACAAATCGTCATGATCGATTTTATGTGGAAATTCAATGCTTCTGTCTGTATATTTTTCAGCATTGGCAGGCTCTACATTTCTTCTGCCATCAACATTTTTCACATAAGGATTATAAAGCGTGTTGATGTCGACAGCCAACCCTAATGCATGCTTTGACAGCTTCGTTGAATAGGAAATATACCTGAAATTAAACGCTGAAGAATTATTATCACTCATCGACTTCTCATCATCAGCGTCATATTCATCAATAAGTCTGATTTTTTCAATCTCATAACCAGCCTCGTAAAGCTGCTTAAATATATCAAGCACATCATCAGCAATCAGCCTGTTCACAACCAGCTCACCCGTGTGCGTTTTTCCATCAAATCCAACATGCAAAACTTTAAGATACCTCAAATCTTCTCTTGGAACTGTGCAGTTGTCCTTAAATGATTTTCCCTGCATCTTTGCAAATATGTCGTCTGGAATTGGTGATATGGTGAATGACTGTGTGTTCATGTGTGTGCTCCTCTGTTTTTTATCTAATATTCAAATTCTACTATCCTGCAATTCTCACATATGCATGCTTCCACTTTCGTTCTGTGACTCGCCTTAAGCGGTGTGATTTCAACAAATCCGTTGGCTGTCTTAGCATTTGTAAATACTCCCGGCACTTCATCGGCAAAGCTGAATGCACCATCTTTACTGCTGAAAAGGTATCCTTTCCGCATTTCCTTATTACATTTTGGACAAATCATACATAACACCTCATTCCTTAATATCTTTACTAAGAACTGACATTGCCATGCTAAGTTTCTCTTCAAACTGCTCCGCTTTAACAAGCGCTATGCCCTCATTGTCATCGCCAAGCACAACCAGCCTGCTGCCATTCCCAAGCCCAAATGTCTCTCTAGCCTCTTTAGGAATAACTATCTGCCCGCGGTCATTCACTGTGACAACACCCCACATGTGTTTGCCTTTCGGTGCCGGCGCTATCTTCTGCCCTTCAAGCTGCACATCATCCTTTATTAGGGAATCCATCGTCACGCCATAAAATTCCGCAAGCCTGCTGCATTTTTCAATATCAGGAATTGTTTCACCACGCTCCCATTTGGCATACGCCTGCCTCGATATTCCAATAACCTCTGCGATATCCTCCTGCGTCTTCCCCGCAAGCGACCTCAGCATAATAAGATTCTCCTGTAGCATAATGTCAGTCCTTTCTGTTGTTATGTATGTATTATAATCCTTGTAAAATATGGATTCCACCAATTGTAGTTGTCAGAAAAGTTGGAATTGTGTTGTGGTTGGTTGCGTAAATGTTTTAAAAATCATCTCAAAATTAAAAAGAGGGACAGATTTCTCTGCCCCTCTCAAGTATGCATCCGCAAATGCATACCCCAATTAGTATCTATAATATACAATATCAATCTTAAAAATGCAAGTTTTAAATATAACTTTTTAATATCTGCATTCTAGACTGAAGATCTGGGTGAATAACCTTTGCTGATACCTCTTCATTAACCGCTTTTTTATAATTATCAGTAATTCTTTCAAATTCACGGATAAACGATTTTATTTCTCCTTTAGGTTGTTTCAACATTTTTAAATAATAACACATCAGAATAACATAGTCTCCAATAGTCTTAAAATTAACATATGGCAGCCCTATTTCTAACTTAAGGCACTGTTTCATTGCATTTGTCGGATCAATATTTCTAAACCTCGTATCAAAAACAACTGAATTGTGTGCTACAGCATTTCTTAAATCCTTTAATGTGTATATATATTTGTATATTAACTGCCTGTCTGTATCACTCGAAACATTTAATGATAATCGTTTTGATATGTCATCACGCACTTCATATGTAAGACAGGACAATAAATATCCAAAGTCACCCATCGTCAATATTTCAAACAATGCCCATATCGGAACATCTGAATATCCTATATTATTATAAAAATGTGTAATCTTTGGATTATTTTTCTTATATGCATACATAAGATTCGACTGAATTGTATTCTGCAAATTCAGTTTATTCTGCTGCATTTTTCTTTTCTGTTCTTCTGTTGCATTCGCGGGAGCTTTATTATAACTGCTTACAACCTTTTCATACATATCAGTAATACATTCAGAATCTGCATTGACAAGAATACTTTCTAACGCAATATTCTTGACTGCTGTTTCTATAAACATTATTTTGCCATAAAACAATGTTTTTAAATCAGAATCATATTTAATTGTAGCAATTACCTCTTCATAGTTTTTAAATGGCAGTTTTCTCTGCGAATCCCCAAAAAACCTATACCCCTTATAGCCATGAAAATAACCTGTATTAATTAACTGCCTTTTTTGTTTCTCTCCATGTATTGATATTCCATTTTCTCTTAGATGTCGCATTAAAGCATTGATTTTCTTATAACTCATATAAACAATTTCCTTTTTATTCTACTGCTTTTTGATTAATTTAATTTTACGTTTTCTATTATATCATCAACTCTTCCCCAGTCTCCTTTCCCGCATTTCCAAGCACTTCCTCACCAAATACATTATCATTCATAAGTTTGATTATGCACACGAAATCCTCATCTTTATCTATAACCTTGTTTAATTCGCTTCGCAGTGATATGAATTTTGATGGTGTCATGTCTCCCCTGAAAACAGATTTCTGATAATGTGTCAAATATTTCTTACACACCTTAAATACCTTCTGCACTCTTTTTTCACCTACATCATAGAACAAAAATGCATAATTATAATTGCGTTCTCTCTTCATTACATACCTTCTTTCAACGAAAATGGAACAAACTCTTTGTCTTCCAGAATATTTTTTATAAGCTTATAACAGTCCAGCTTCAATGCTGTTCTGTAAGTTACTTTTCTTTTTAATCGTGAATGTTCAAAAACGCTTTCCATTCTCTCTTCGAAAGCCTTAACAAATATCTTCCGTCCTTCTTCATTCAGTATGCAGTAATTAACATTTTTCTCAAAATGTTTTTCTACCTGAAGGCGGTGATTATTAACCAGGTCAAATATTGTTCTGAATACTATAACTGGCTTAAATACTTCGCTCAAATCAAGACTCAGCGAAAAACGTCCCTCAGACGGCTCATGTAAGAAACTTATTCTCTGATCAAGATGTGTCTGATAAATTGCCGAGATTGTCTTGGTATACAGCAAAGTGTTTCCAAATGACACCAATGCATTTATGGGATTATCAGGCGGCCTTTTCACTCTTTTATTCATCACGAAATCTTCAGGCAGAAAATACTTGAAATCCGCATAAAAACGCATCCAGACTTCACCCTCATAAGCCATAAGCTCTTTAACATCCCTCGACTGTTCCACAAGCCTGATAAAATCTGATTTAATCCAGTCAGTAGTTTCTTTCACTTCTTTCTTCCCATGCTTGTAATAATGATAAAGCACCTCATAAATGTTAAGCCCGATTCCCTTTACAATTGCCCTTGCAACACTCATCCGGTCATTCTCATATTTTAGCACCTGCTTTACCAGTAATTTTCCGCTCAAGTAGTGGTCTCTCGGATAATATGTACCGCTATATCCGCCATAATAATTATAAAAATGTATTATTATATTATTCTGTGACAGAAAATCCAGTAATTTAGTATTGATACTGACCTCATTAAAGCAGAATATCTCCTTAGTATTCTCTACCGGAATATATACATTTTTACCATCCTTCCTGAAACATAAGGAATTATCTTTTCTTGTCAGTTCCCCCATTGACATTATATATTTTGTACTCCCCATTCAGTTCCTCCTCTTAATCATGCGAAATGTTTTTCAAATGCTTTCATCAGATATAACAATACTCATAATATGCACATTTCTTACAGGTGTTTGTCTGTATACATTCTGGCGGCTTCTCCTGTGCTAAAAGCTGTTCAATACTGCTGATATAATTATCAAGTTCCTTTTCAATCTCTTCAGTTAGTTCCACAATTATTACTTTCTTATCCTTCTTATTCTTTTCAACAAATTCCAGTCTTCCTTTTCTTTCAATCCCTTTGCTTTTAAGAACTTTAAGGTAAAAAAGTAACTGCCATTTTGCAGCCTCCGCATCAGCGTCTGATTTCTTAACCTCGGTAAGATACTCTTTTGTAAGCCTGTCCAGCCTTATATTATCTATTGCAATCTCTGAATTCTTTGAATCTGCTGCTTTTTCTTCATGGATAGCCTTTCCAATCTTTACCTGCTCACTGTTATCTTCAAGATTCAGCCGGTTTCCATGTAAATAACACTGCCGTCTGCAGTGAAAATAATAATTAATCAAAGTTCCATTAACCTGCATATATCCCCCTATATAAATAGCTCGTCAGCGGTTACAATCATTTCCTTCTTAAGTACCCCGTTATCATCAAAGTAATCTTCACCATCCTCAATGTAATATATATCTCCTATCTGCTCATTCCACTCAATATTACTCTTAATATTCTCTTTAAACTGATATATGAACATGTTCATTCTGCTTCTTACATCATGTATTCTTACAGTTCTTTCAGAGTATGATAAATCCGGATTTTCTATAAGCTCCTTATATTCATTCCATACATCTGCACCGTCTATAACATTATCACCAGCCTGAATACTTCTTGCAAAATATACAGATATCAGCTTTCTTCCATCTTCTATAAGTTTCATTTTCTCACAGACATAAGGATAATTAAGTTTTCCAACCTCCTCTTTGAAAAAATGTTTAATATTATCATCTGTTATTTTCTCCTGCGATTTCAACAGTACCGGCAGAATCACATTTTCATAATACTTAAAGAAATCTTTGGTATTAAGATATTCGCGGATGTCACTGTTTTCCAATGTCTTGTCAGTATCAACTCTTGCATCATTTCTGTAAATATTCTTAGCTTTATCAAGATTATAGAAATACACTTTGCCTGTCTTTTTACCGGACCTGTTAATTCGTCCCATAAACTGTTCTTCACTGTCCAGCCTTGAGATATCCTTATATCCAATGTCCATGTCAATATCGACTCCGGCTTCAATAACCTGCGAGGCAACAAGTACAACATCAGACATATTATTGATATTATCAATCATATCTTTTCGCTCCTGAATACTGCTGTCTCCTGTCATTAAGAGTATCTGCCTGTCAGTCATATCCTGCAGCAGTCTGTAAAAATCTTCTGCACTTTTCTTTTTTATAAACTCAATCAGAACCTTTTTGCCAGCATTTTCATCATTATCGACAATATACTGTGCAAGTTCTTCTATAGTAATATCTTCGTCCAAAAGACTGTAGTCCACTTCAACTCTCTTAGCAAACATATTGTGTCTGAAATATTTATCCCTGTCATCAATGAGTTTTACTGCTCCTGCCGTATTATCCGTCAGCAATTCAAGATTCGGAAGCGTTGCAGACATAATAATAATCTTTATATTTAAAAGCTCTGCAAATCCTTTTAAAAATGTAATCATTTTACCCCATATTCTGTTGTCATAACTCTGGATTTCATCAAGCACAATTACTGAATTACACAACTGGTGGAATCCAAATGCGTCTTCTTTTCTATCTCCGAACATTGTATTAAACAACATCACATGAGTAGATAATACTATCGGATAATTCATAAACTGTCTGTCGAGCAATATTCTCTGATAATTCTTATCCAGTTCATCATCTGACATATCTTTATATGGAGTAATGGAATTAACAACAGCAATCTGCGACATAACTGACTCATTATTGCCAAATACATTTGCAAGTGAATTCATATTCTGCTCAACAAGTGTATTAAATGGATAAATGTAGAAAATCTTGTTAATATCATACGAACTTTTCATAAACTTAAAGCTAAGATTCATAGCCATGTTGCTCTTTCCACTTCCTGTAGGTGCTTCAAGATAGAAAATATTCTTATCAATATTGTTCATCAAAACATTTTCACTATCTAAAAACATCTCTGTTCTCAGTATATTTATCCCTTTCATTCCATTAATATCAGTGTTTCTGTCTATGCAGCTAAACGATTCATCTGCTATCGGATATGACGTTTTCTCATATTCCCTTATGCTCTTTGGTATTGTACCTTTCTCATATTCGCTGATTATTTCGTCTATGTTATTAATATTACCAAATGTGTTCTGCTCCCAGCCTGTCATATACTCAGATGTTGCATAATAATCTGCCGCAACAAGCATAGAATATAACAGCCTTATCCATGCATATAAAATTACTGATTTTCTGTCACTGTCAGATGTGAGTCTCTTATTCATCTCCTTATATGTTCTTCGCAGCTTAGATACATTTTCTGAATATCTGTCATAACTAAGCACAGCATTTATACCAGATTCAATGTACCAGTCATAAGTACGCTTCCCTAAATTATCGCTATCATTACTCTTTCCAGAAAGTTCATCTAAATACTTCTCAAGTTCAGTAAGTCCACCATGATGTCTTGAAATAATATACGAATACATATAAGCAAAATCTTTGATATTCTCAGATTCTGCTTTGGTAATTTTCTCTTCATCAATCATTCTCTTTATACAATCGAGATAATAATCAAGGTAAAATATAGATGAAACAATCGAATGTTTACTGCCGATATTGTTATCAGGTATCATCTCCTTATTCCAGACATTATCCATCTTTTTCTTCTGGAATGCCGGATTGACCTTGCCCAAATCATGCGTTGTAACTATATTAATCGTCATTTCTTCAAATATATTTCTACAAACTTGAGACAGATTTTCGAAATATTCCGCTTCGAATCTTTCCATAATTTCGTCAATACATTTGTTTTCAGCTATTAACAGCCAGTATTTCTGACTCCGCTGGGTATGCTCTTTCAAAGTCTCTTTCTGTGTTCCATCTTCTGATAAATGTGCAAAACACTGTTCGCTGCAATTAATTAATTGTTCAACCGGTATCATATATCTGCTGATATCCATACTTTTATCCCCTTACTTAAAAAAGCCGCACCAAGTAATCTGCCTGCCTTAAAACTCTGCATTTTAAAACATTCAGACTGCCTGATGCGGCTTATAATAATTTAATAAAATGACAATATATTATTCCCCTGTTTATATACATTTCCATTCTCTATACTTACTGTCATGTTCGTGTAACAGAAATCTTCATATTCATAAAGATTAGTATAGCCATTTAATGCAACCGGCAGTTTTTCTGTATATTTAAAAATCTCTATCTCATCTTCTTCATCTGGCATAAGAACGCTGCCAATATTCTTGGGAAACATGCTGGTTATAGCTGCCTCATTAATATCAGCCTCCTGCACATCTACCCTGCTCACATTAGTAATGTCAGCCGGATGGTCATTCTTTCCAAGATAAGGATAATAAATACATCTGCTCTGTTCTAAGAACCCGGCCAGTTTTTCTGCCTCGTCACAATCAATCAGTACATAAATATCCCACTCAGGATTTTCAAGCCACTGCTCTTTTATTATAAGATTTCCTCCTTGTTCCTCACTTGCATATCCAACAGAATTGTTAAATATCTGAACTTTCTTGGGAATATATCCCCTCTCATTCTTTGGAACAATAGAAATCTTCAATTCATGCAGTTTTTCGTAAAACTCAGGATATTCGACAGCTATTTCCTGTCCTTTTTTCACTACCTGCCAGTTTTTCTGTGCATATCCGCCGTATCCTAATATTGCGCCAAACATCCCCATCAGTGCAATCTTATGAATCTGACTGTATGTAAAATAATAATATGCATTAACCTCTGGCTTTTTGAAAAAAGCTGTCCTGCCACTCAGTGTAAATCTAACAGCCTCCATATATTACACCTCTTTTAAAGTAATTATATTAAAGACTTTCTCGTCTTCAATTCCAGATACAAGATTAGTTGTATATGGATTATAATATACCTCCACACTCTTAACTCTGTCTTTAACTGCATTAATAATGCTTGCAACCTCGCTTATATCAATAGTATTAAGCTTGTCCCCTTTTTCAAATGTAATGTATTCTGTAAGATTAGGAAGATACATATCCGGCTCAGTCTCAACGAATAATGCAAATTCATTCTCGCAGCCTTCCTTCGCATTAGTTGCATATGATGTTGCTGAAACAAGTGCTGTTCTCTTAAAATTCTGATAATCTTCCTCTGTATATCCATCAGTTACACCTAACTGCACGAACTCTTTATATGCCATTGGATTGATTACAAATGGATAAAAATAGTGTGCTTCATCACTTGTTATCTTAGTTCCCAATGTTGAATTCTTAGCTTCTGAATCCTTCTCAGCATCTTTACTGCCATCTCTGAATGGTGATAAAATCTGCTGTTCCTCAGGATTAGTGTCTTCATACTTATTAAAGCCCTGACCAAACTGTACAGCCCCGGTTATAGAAAAATTATTCTTTGATTCTGCAAATGTAGCTCCAAAATTCTTAACATCGACTGCTGTCATAAGATTACTAAGTACTTCTTTCGACTCCTTAGTATCCTTCAGATCCTTAACCTCAAATATTTCTTCATATCTTTCTTTTAATGTCTTTGGAACAAGTGACGAACCATCTGTTGAAAACTTCATAGACTTGATATAAAGTACTTTCTTGCCCTCATCATTCCACATTTTCTTCATAGGATACTTTAATGCCTTGTCACTTCCATACACATCACCATTCTGTGTACTCTTTGGATAACCTGTAAAATCTGCATTCCAGTTTGCCATAATAGATGAAATTCCTAATACACCATATACTCTCTTATCCATATTAATCCTCCTCTTTATTACCTGAATCGTATATTAAATTACTACTTATATAACCTGCTATAATCTCTTCGCTCTTAACTTTTCCTGTCAATTCATATGATGTAACCATTGAGTACAGCTTATTAAATCTTAGATTAGTAGTTCCTATTATGTAATTGTATCTCATAAAGAACTGCGTAATCTTTTTCTGTAATAGCTCATTATTTCGGGCATTGAAAAATGGATTAGCCAGAGAATGTTTCTTATCTTTAGATTTATTCAAAGATATGAAATAATACACAAGCTGTCCAACAGCGTAGAAGTATTCTTCATCGCTTTCTATCTGGTCATATTCTTTTCTATTAATCTTATCAGTGAGATTTTTTCTAATTTCACTATATCTGTCCGCCATATTTACTCCTCCAAAATATTCTTCTAACGACTTCATAAAATTAAACTGCATAATAACTTTATTCATATAACCATTATTGATTGAATCTTTAACAGTATTAATACATACATTATGAAGTACTGCGTCTATTCCTTGTTCCTGTCCCTTATAAAGCCATGCAAATATTGCATCTCTTGACATAATAATATTTCTTTTCAGTTCAGGATTTACATTAATATCATCAGTAAGAGACCTTTTTGAAAGACATTTAGAAAATATAACTTCATCTAATACAGCAAGCATTTGTTCCTTGTTGACATACTCTTTGTAAATATCTTCATCTTTTGCACTTCCAATCACATCTCTATACTGAAAAGGCTTATAAAGGTTGTATTTATAATCAACAATAGTATCCTGATGCTGGATAGACAGTTCTTTTCCTCTCTGAATCTGAATTAAAATCCCTGAGAAATCATCCGTGATAAATTCCCCTGGAATTTTTGGCTCAATCTCATCTTCATCACTGTCAAAAAATATATTAGTATATCCCTTGTTGGCTTCATTCATAAGATAATCGAAAAACTTTCTCTGTGTTACAGCCTCTTCTGGAGTTATAAGATAAGGCACAACATTTTTCCTCGTCTTGTGCTCCATATATGGCTTCTTTGAATTCAATGCAAGATTATCATTAGGAAGTCCGTATATCTGCCCATCTATATTTATATTGTAATCATTCTTGTTATAAATCTTGGTCATCAGATATCGTTTCTCTTCATTAATGTATAAATCTCTATCCTCCTCAAAGAAAATCTTAAGATAATTCTTACCTGAAGTATCTATGCCAAAATCCTGCATATTAAAAATATGCTGTTTAATCCAGTTTCTGCATTGTTCCAGTTTTTCCTGATTAACCTCACCTACTACTGGAAAAATGTAATCATACATCATGGAATCCTTAGCATTCTTATATTTAGCCCGTGGGTTGGATAATATATCAAAATACCGGTCAATTCCTTCCATATTAAGTTTACCATTAGTTAAACTTTCTTTCTTAACCCAGAATGACAGATAATTATTAGAATGAATAACCTTTTTCGGATCCTGTGGTTTATCCATACTTACCAGCCTGCTATGATAATCATAAAATACGATATCTTCATACTGGCTGTCTCCTTCAGATAAACTTGTTTCTGGTATCCCAGCTTTTCTATTCATCTTAATTGAACACTGAACAATACTTCCATCTTTCTTTACTACTATGTAATCCCCATCAGCCGGTATGTAATTATCTAATATAAGTGCATCTGCATTCCCACATTCATTCTCAATATACTCTATCTTTTTCTGGAAAATCTCAATGCAATCCTTTAACAATCAATCACCCCCTACAGCCATCTGTAATTGCAGAACCCAGCTCCTCTTGAGTTGGTTTCTCCGATTCCTGTTCCCGTCAGAAAATAAGCCAGTTCCTGAGCTGACTTGTTATCCGCAATCTTTAGATTAATTTTATCCCCAAGTAACACAATTCCTTTGCATGGGAATTTCACTGGCTTCTTATTAATAAAGCTTATCTCATTATATAGCTGAAAGTCCTCGTCTATCTTCTCCCCTGTAAATGCATTGTATTTCTTAACCGCATTTGCAAATAGCCTTTTCTCGTATTCATCAAGCGATACCACCTTCTTCCAGTAACCTCCATCATATTTCTGGATAACCGGCGTGAGCGTATACAACTGATTGATAAACTTCTTAGGTATAATTCTTGATATTATCGTAAGACCTTTCATCTTGTCGGTATGATGATTAGCAAGCGTCTTTCTCATATACTGTTCCACGCGTGAATCAACCGTCCTGATTGTAATTGTGTATACATTATCCTTTTTGTATATACTGTCCTTTGCTAAGGGATAGAGTCCACTGAAGGTATAATTCTTGTATTCATTATTCTCGTGGAATCTAAGCCATTCGTCATCAAGTGCAAAAGCAGAATCTATATATTCTGCTTCTGCTGAAAGGACTTCTTCAAGATTTATATCTACTAATGTATAGACTTTCAATCTTAGCTCGTAAACACTTATCTCCATTTCTGCCTCCTCCCTATTTCACTTCAATGTTATCTGTTGTGTTTAATATAACACCATCCTAATAATATTACAATACTAATTATTATTTTTTTCATAATAATATGGTATTATTCTATTACATCTGATTAACTTTAACTTT
>CAVBPJ010000022.1:0-38479 GCA_963597265.1 Evtepia sp.
ATGAAGCCGGAGCAAAGCAGGTGCATGAGATACTTGAGGAACAGAAGAAGAGAGGCGCACTTATCATAATTGCATGCCACGATAAGGAAGAGCTTGAGATGCTCTCTGATGAGATAATCGAGATTAGCGAAGGCAGGATTGTTGGGGATAGTAAAGAGAGATAATGCATTTCATGCCGCTTTTTCGTCATTTCGTGACATCTATCTAGGATAAAATATAAAAAAAGCTATAATTAATGTAACAGAGATTGTGAAAAACAGGTTGCATTGGTTATAGCTTTTTTATTATGGAGGGGGATTGCATATGAAAGGTAAGAAAAAATTGGTAATTATTATTGCAGTGGTTGCTGCACTGGCAGTTCTGGTTGTTGTGTATATGATGACTAATAGAATTAAGAGTACGCCATCAGAGCCAGATTATTCTTCAATTGGAGGACAATATCAGCTTGATGATTCACAGAATTACTGGCAGGGAATAGGACTGCATGATTTTACTGCGGCAGAAGATGGATATTATTATTTGACTTCAGATATAGAGTATCTTAGGTATTTTGATTATCAGACAAAGAAGAGTGTTCTTGTATGTGCTAAACCAGAATGTGACCATAAGATGAGTGTGACATGTAATGCATATATGGGACTTGGACTGTATGTACCGGATAATATATATTATTATAACAACAGCCTTTATTATATGAAGTATGCAGGGGGAACATCAATACTTTCAAGAATGGATACAGATGGAAGCAACCGTAAGGAGATAGGAGAGATAATGCCGAGCGGACAGGATTCTTCTACACATCTTGTATTTCATGGAGATTATGCATATGCATATTATCAGTATGTACACTATGGATTAGATGAAGAATATACAGAGGTAATAAAAAGAATATCACTTAAGGACGGTAGTACTAAAGATGTATTCGAAGTTAAAGGAACTAATATATCTGTAGCTGATGTGAGAAGTTATGGAGATAAATTGTATTTTCTTGTACAGGAGCAGGCAAAAAAGAGATCAACCACTTCAAAAACAAGAGGGTTGTATGCATATGATTATGCAACAGAGGAGATTAAGCTGATAAGTGATGAGAACATATCAGATTATAGCTTTATTACTGATAAAGATATATTTGCATATTATGTGACTGGAAGCGGATTGTATTTTTCGGACATAAAAGCGCAGACAACACAGCTTATGATTAAGGCTGATAAAACATATGATATGTGCAGTTTATCTTATGATGGTAAATACATATATATGAATAATCTGTACTATCAGGTAGATAGTTATGACCGTGATGACAGAGATAAAAGATGTATGGTATTGAACAGTTCAGGCGAGATGGTTAATGAAATTTCATGTGAAGATGTAAGACAGTTATATTTTGGTGATTCAAGATGTATGTTTGCATGGGTTGATTCTACTGGTAATTATGCTTACATCGATAAGAATAATATTGAAACTGTTAGTACATGGACATTAATTGATGAAGACTAGGCTGCTGAATGGGGGAAGACATATGCGTAATAAAAAAATTATTATCGGTATTGTAGCTGCAATAATAGCTGTTTCATGTGGTATTGTATTATTCTTTGTTTTCAGAAAGGTGGAATATCCTATATTGAAAACAAAGAAAATTGACGGTGAAACTTATACAAGAGAGATATATCCGGGGCTTGAAGTAAGATACCCGGCAATTGATGTTAATAGTGATAGTATGGAACTGATGATACAGTCTGATTTGAAAGGTTCAAGCGGAACTATTAATGATGATGAAGATAATATGAGAAGAACAGTGACAAGAGTGTATTATATGCCTGCTTTATATGCGGATGAAAATATAGAAAAGTTATCATACCGGGTAGCAAATGCTTCTGTAATTATAACTAATGATAAAAGGTTATCTTTAAAAAATGAGAAGGATAAAGATACAGGGAAAAAGCAGTATACAGGGAAATGGGTTGATGTATATCCGAATGAGCAGGACAACGTAAAGATATATATATTATCCAGTGTTCCGATTGAAAAGAATGTTATCGGAGAATATCAGACAACCGTGGTAAATGCTGATGAAGCAAAGATAGTTGAGAATATTAATAAATGTGTAATAGAAGCAAAGATTATATATAAAGATGGACATAAAGAACGACAGTTATTAAAACTACAATCTCAATCAGATTATAAGAGTGGGCATGTATGTATTTACAGAATAGATGAAAAATAACTGTCATAAATGATGCGGGGGATAAAGTTATGTCAGAATTTGCGAGGGTATTTAATTATAGAAAGATTATAATGCTTGCAGTTCTTGTACTTATTAATCTTGGCTTATATGCTTATATTAATGTACCTGAGAGTAAAAGAGAATTAAGTGAGCGTGAGATATATACACATCAGAAGTATATTGAAGAGTATCATGACAGTGTTACTGCAGTTATTGATAATGCAGACAATCTTAAGAAATTCTCTGTGTTTAGTAAGAAGAGTACTTATACATACAGCAATATTATAAGGACAGCTAATGACTTTAAGAGAGTTGAGAATGTTAATGTGAGTGACGATAACAGCAGAGCTGTTGAAGCATTCACAGGATATTACTATTCGTATTATATTTCATTCTTTTTTCTTATTGTTATTATATATGACCTGTTTAAATACAGAGAAAACGGAATGTGGCAGATAACTTACAGTACTAAAGAAGGCAGGGATTATACAGCATTAACCAATATTGTTATTATCGCTGTCAGTGGACTTGTAACAGTGTTTCTTATGGCTGCATCTACATTTGCATGTTCACTGTTCTTGTATGGCGGCATATCAGATCTTAAGAATCCTGTGCAGAATATGAGCAGTTTTGCAAAGTTTACTTATCCTGTCAGCAAGCTGCAGTATGTTGTTATTCTTATAGTGGCAGCCGGAGTTATGACAGTTATGCTTGGGCTTCTTATATGGTCAGTATTCATGATGTTCAGAAAGAGAAATTATGCTTTGGTGTGTATTGCTGTATTTATTGGCGTAGAGTATGTTCTGTACAATAAAATTGAGACAAACAATGCGTTAAATGTACTGCATTTTGTTAATGTTATTAATGCACTTCAATTGAATGAAATGCTTAGAATCTACATGAACTGGGGATTTGGAGAATTTGTATTCTCAGTTTCATCAGTGGTGTTTATTATTACATTTGTAATAACAATAGTTTTTACTGTCGGAGCTGTTATGAGGTGCGGTTCGATGTATCCGTCTGGAAAGGTTACTTTATGGGACAGATGTGCAGCCGTGATAGGCAGAGGATATCAGAGAGTGCTTGCCAGAATGCCACAGACACTTAAGGAAATGCATAAACTTGTATTTTCTGGTCACGGAGTATGGTTTGTTGCGCTGACAATACTGGTTGTTATATATTCAGCGACTAATGGGCTGATGACTTATACTGATGAGCAGCTTCTTAAGGACAAGATGTATATTGAGCATGGCGGGCAGGATAAGGATTATATAAGGACATATACAGAAGAATGGCTTTCACAGATGAAACAGGTACAACAGCAGATGTCAGAACTTATGGCAGTAAAGAATACTGAAGAGGCAGGGGATAACTGGTATGAAAGGTATTATGAGCTTAAAGGTGAGTATGATTATGTGAAATCAAAAGCTGTATTCTGTACGGAATTTTCCGACAAGCTGGCATATATAGATGATGTGAATGAGCAGTACGGCATAGATGTATGGATTATATCGGAAAGAGGATATACAGAGGTTGCAGGCAGCGGTTCGACAATGAGAGAGACTATGATACTTATTGCTCTTGTGATTGCTGTTATGTTTATTACATCGGAGAATATAGGTATTGAATATTCTACAGGAATGGAGCTGCTGCTTAATGGTTCAAGAAACGGTCGGAAAAGGCGCAGGCTTAAGAAGTATATATCAGCATTGATATTCACAGTTCTTATATGTGTTATTGCTTATGGAATTGAGTATGTATATATGAATAATGCTTATGAATTGCCATATCTGAATGCACCGGCGATGAGTCTGCAGTGTATATATGAAAAACTGGGACATGGAATATATGCATTATCTGTTATTAAAAATATGCTTCTTAATATGAGTATTGCTGGTTATCTTGTATTCAGAACAATATTAGAGATTGTTGCTGTATTAATTGCAATGAATGTGGGAATTCTTATCGGATATATGTCTAAGGGAAAGCTGAACAGGGCTTTTCAGGTTGTTTCAGTTGTGGTTATGGTTGTTGCAGTTGTTTATATCAGAATGAAAATTGTATTTTGAAAAATCTGAAAGGTGCATGAGATTGAATTTATAAGAGAGCATTAGTATAAAGCTGTTGAATTGATTGAATCAGATATAATATAATATTCAACAGAAAAGCATTTGGATTGGGAAAATGCTTAAGTAATTCACACAGGGGGAAGTGGCTTGACTAGATTTACTATATGCGATGATGAGCCGGAGCATTGCGAATTGATAAGCAGATATATAAAGGCAGAATATGAAGAACGTATGCAGGGAACGGATATAGCAGAGACTAATATATATCAGTCCTCTGCTGATATGCTTGCAGAGGCAGTGGAAGATACAGATATATTCATTCTTGATATTGAATGTGGGGATGTAAGCGGATTTGAGGTTGCGAAGAGAATACATGAACAGAAGAAAGATGCAGGAATAGTGTTCTGCACATCACATGAGAATTATGTATTTCAGTCATTTGGTTTCAGGCCGATTGGGTTCATAAGAAAAAGCAATATGAAAGAAGATGTTGAACATACAATGTACAACATTATTAACTTTCTTAATGATAAGAAGAAAATGCTTAATGTCAGCGGAGGCAGGCTGATTAATATTGATAATATTGTGGCAGTTGAAGTCTATACGCATGCTCTTATATTCAGGGGAACTGATACGGATATGGAAATAAGATCAACTTTATCTGAATATGAAAACAGATTAAAGCAGTATGGTTTCATAAAGATATCAAGAAGCATAATGGTTAATAAAAGTTATGTTGAAAGAATAGAGAAGGATAAAATTATTATGCGCAATGGAGCACAGTATTATATAAGCAGAGGCAATGTTACACAGGTAAGGAGGATGTTAGTATGATATCTGTTATCTTTGAGAGTGCAATTAATCTGCTTCAGGGCGTGCTGGTTACGGCATACCTTGTAAAATGTCTTGGATGTAAGAAACAGTTTAACAGCAGGATTGTATGTATAGCTGGGACTATCATTACATTTATATATCTTATGATATCTAATTATATTGTGTATTTTGAAGGGGCTGCAATATACATATATATGATATATTCATTTATATTCAGTCTCATACTACTGAATGGAACTATTCTTGAGAAGATATTCTACAATGTATTAATGCTATGCTGTCTGACGTGTAGTTCATTGCTGGGAGCCGGTATGGTCTCTCTTGTTGTCAAAAAGGATTTCCTTAACGCTGTTCCGATAGGGTCAGTATCAAGGTATGTAGGAGCTACATTGGTACAGATAATACTTATAATCTTTCTGGCATTAATTATTAAACTGAAGAAGCTGTTAATGGAAAAAGACGATAAGTATATGGCGATAATGACTATAATTCCTGCAGTATCTGTTATAGTATGCTGTTTTCTTGTATATAGAACAGATAAGAATTATGAGATAAATGTAATATATACATTTATTGCTTTAATAGGAGTTGTAATAGTTAATATTATCAGCATATTACTTCTTATAATGGAACACAGGCTGTACGAACAGAAGATACAGCAGCAGGTAATGCTTAGTGCATATCAGCAGAAAGAGAAGGATATTGAATCAATACTTGATATGCAGAGGGAGAACAGCAAGCAGAGACACGATATTAAGAATGTAGTTATTCTTATCAAAGAACTGATACAGGACGGAAAATATGATAAAGCAGTTGAGATGATTGATAAATATAATTACAACAACAGAAACAATAATATTAAGGAAATCGTAAGTGATAATATTGTACTTAATTATCTGTTGAACAGGAAAATCAGCCAGTGTCATGATGCAGGAATTGATATGTGCTGCTATGTATTAGGAAGCGTGACTGGAATTGATGATATGGATATGTACATACTTCTTGAAAATCTGTGCGATAATGCTATTGAGTCAGCTATTCAGTGCAGTAACGCTTTAGTCAGACTTCAGATATCAGAAGATAATGATAATATGTATATAGACATAGGTAATTCAACCAGATTCAATGTGTTAGAGAGCAATCCGGACATGAATACAACCAAGCAGGATAAAGGGCTGCATGGATTCGGTCTTATGAATATAAGGGATGTTATTAACAGATATAATGGAAGTATCCACTATGAGCAGCAGGGAGACAATTATCTTATGTGCAGATGTAAGCTGCAGAAAGAAAGTAGCGTAGAACAATAAATATGCATTTCATGCCGTTTTTTCGTCATTTCGTGACATATATCTAGGATAAAATATAAAAAAAGCTATAATTAATGTAACAGAGATTGTGAGAATCGGATTGCATTGGTTATAGCTTTTTATTTTTGGATAAAATGGGGGAAAGTTATGAGATGGTATAGTAAGCTAAGGCTGGTTTTCAGGATATATTCAAGAAGAATATTTGTGACACTGCTTTTATCTGGCATGTGTTTTGTATCATTTTTCATGATAGACAGGGTGTTTACCGGATATATTGGGAGCAGATATGCGATAAGACAGACGGAGAAAGAATTCGGAGTTAATACGGCTGATGCGGGATATGTTCATTTTGTAACCAGGAATATTAAACAGGACATATCAGATAAGGTACATGAATATATGAGTACCCTGCCGGAAGTAGTACGGAGTGGATATATTGTTAGTGAGACTCTATTTGAAGATGAAGATGAATTTATACAGGTAAATATGATAGATAAGGATATAGCTGCAATAGGAAATCTTATGCTCAGTGATGAGGACAAGAAGATAGTAGAGAATCTTGGCGAAGATGAACGGATTGTATTCGCAGGATATAATTACAGAAAGCAGTATCATGCCGGTGATATGATTAACTGTTATGTTGATGATGATATTGGGCAGATTAAGATAGGCGGTATTCTTAAAAAAGGTGCAGGCTGGATACATGAAGACAGACTTTTTAAAGGTTCATATGGTAAATGGGATAATTACACGCTTGATGATTCCATGGTTGTGATAGCAGGAAGTCTGAGAAAAGAATTAGACGGTATCAATAGTGGAAATGCAAATGAAATTTATTTTCAGTGTGAGTCCGGCACATTTGATGAAGTGACAGATAAGATTAAGAAGTTCTGTTATGACGAGGGTGTAACTGTCAATATAAGTAATTATAAGGACGAGATTGATAAGGAAAAAGAAGATTCAAGTATCGTTGATGATACTGTATTCATAGCAGCAATTATGATAACAGTTCTTGCAATAGTATCAATTGCAGCATCTAACATTGTGTATTGCCTTATGAGAAGAAAACATTATGGAATTATGCTTGCAAATGGTATGTGTAAGGCGGATATTATATGGCTTATAGCAATGCAGAATGCAATTGTCATGGTTCTTGCGGCTGTGGCGGCATGGATTGTACGGCTGAGAGCTGAATTTGAGACACTGTTTCCGAAAAAGGTATTAGAGGAAACAGGAAGACTGTATGAGGGGGTATATGTGGCACATATGCATTATATGCCGGTAATACTGATAATATCAGTACTGATACTTCTTGTGACATCATGTGTGATACCTGCGGTAATGATTGGCAGGACTTCACTGGCAGATATGGTTTCGGGAAGGAGTGAAGGCTGATGGGAAAGATAAAAGCATTATTACGGAGTGTATTCAGGTACAGGCTGATATCAGTATTTTTTATAATAAGCCAGCTTGTTATGTTCTATGCTGTATTCGGTGTGCTTTCGATATATAATAAGGCATACGCAAAGGAAACGGACAGGCTGCAGTCCATGTATAAGAACAGGATACAGTTAGATGTTACTGTTGGAAACAGTCGGGATATGTTTAATTATATAAGCAACGGAGTGGAAGATGGTAATATGATACTCGGCGGAAAGCTGGTACTTTCATATGCACAGATAAGTGCTAATACGAGGTGCGAGGTTATTCTTAAGAGTAATGAGGAGCTTCCATATAAGATGGTAAGCGGACGGCTTCCGGGAAGCGAGCCGGGTGACAGTGGTAAAAGGCTTATTGCCGTTGGAAGATATAAGTATAAAGATGCCTACGAAATGGACGGAAAGATGTATGTGACCTTAGAGAATGAGGAATATGAGATATGCGGTGTTATAGGAAGCAGTACATCAGATTATTATGATTACAAGATGGTTCTTAATATAGATTGTCTTGGAACTAATGTAATGAATGAAATATGCAGAAAAGACAGCTATACGATTGAGCTGTCAAGTAACACCAGAAATCTTGATAATTCTTATTCTGCGGTATTCGGGAATATAAGGAGTGTGGACGCGAAATCACAGATAAATGCCAAGAAGCTTAACTCAAAGGGTGAGTCAGATGTGGTTAAGGCACTTCAGGGCGAGAATATGAAGATAAATGTGATGGTATATGTATTCTGTATATTCAACTGCCTGCTGATGTCACAGTTCTGGCTGATTCAGAGAAGCAGGGAGATTGCGGTAAAGAAGATATACGGAATGAGTGATTTAAGAATAATCGGTGCAATGGCATGTAATATTCTGGCTTTAAGCGTAACGGCTCTTATTATATTTGCAGTAAGTGCAGCTATTATAAATGTGGTGACTGCGGGAGCTGGTATAATAACTGTTAATCTTACAACATTGTTAACGACAATAGCAGCTATTGCGGTAACGATTATTCTTTCAATGGCATATCCGGTTATAAAGATACTGCGTTATAATTCGGTAGAGGTTCTTGGAAGTGATGATTAATGGGCGTGTTTGGATAAGGAGGTTAATATGGATAAAGAAAAATCAAGAAAGAAAAAAGTAACTATAACAGTAATAGCAGTTCTTTGCATTGCCGCAGTAATAGGCTTTGTAATAACAAAGATAGTAACAACGCCTAAAGTAGAAATAGACTATGGAACTTCAGATATCTATACACAAAAAGATATGGATGAAGCTATTAAAGTGATAAAAAGAAAGATTAGGAATATGAAAGGATTTGAGCTTCACAAAGTCTATTATGCAGGTGATAAATCCAGTAATTCTGATAGTGTTTTAAAATGGATAAATGAATTAGCCAAAAGAGATGGCTGGACAGAAGATTTTACGGAGGTTATATATTTCAAAAGCGATTTTCATACATCAAAGAAAGAGAAAGATGTGGAAAATACCGGTTTTGATGTAGATGATGAGGAAACAGGTTATGGCTGGTATCTTGCTCGAACTGAAGGTGGTAAGTGGAGAATAATATCTAGTGGATATTAAGCTTGCTATTATGGAGGGAAAATATGAGAAAGGTATTATTAAAAGTGACAGGGGTAGCGATATCGGGAATGATGATACTCTCACTGTCAGCATGTGGGAAGAAAGATAATGCAGCAGACGAGACGCTTATTGATCCTGATTATATTGTTCAGGAGTATGAAACTACAACAACAGATGAAGGTTATACGATAATTAATGGATTCTACAGAATTAAGAGTAATGATGGTGATAAGGATACTATTCTGTATATCCCATATATAGAAGATAAGCAGGAAGGTGTTTCTTATCTGGATGAACTTCATATAAAATCATCGACAAAAAGATGGATAGACCTTGAAGAAGGTAATACACCAGATGGTACATTATATAATAAGCAGACAAGCAGTGATTATGAAGCACCATATGTAGAAGCATGTATTGTACCTGATTTTGCATTATCTTACTATAATTCGAAGGATACAATTCCCAACTGGTATCTGTCAGACAGAGCAGGGTATGCGTTTACATATCGTGTAGACAAAGCTGGAGATGTAAAATCTACATCAGATACGATGGTGAGTCTTGATGTTGGAGCAATATCTGTGGCAATGTATGAAGATTTTTATGATGATATCCCTAAGATGAATATATCAGTATATGGAGTTCCAAAGTCTCTTTTTAAGAAAAAATTTGGAAAAACATTTGGAGCAAATGAATTTCTGAAATATAAGGATACACTTAAGAAAAATGATTATAAAGATTGTGATTTACTTTGTTCAAAGGATATAACGGCAACAGGTGTATATTATGTTGATTATGCCCAGCTTAATAAGAAGGGAGACTACATTAATTATATAATAGAATATAAATTCTCAGATGCGGGGGAAAAGGTATATCTGAAGGCGTGTGCAGCAGGCGGATATAAGATAAGCGATGAGAAGTTATATTCGGAGTGGAAGAAGGAGCATGCGGAGCAGCTTATTAATAATTAACAGGAACTTGAAATGGAGGTGCAGCATATGAAGGGTAAGAAAAAGGTTATAATAGGTATTATTGCAGCAGTTGTAGTTGTTGGAATCGTGGTGGCAGTAGTTCTGGGGATGAGTAGAGGGAAATCAGACAAGACTATTAATGTTGGCAGTGCAACTGAGTCAGACGAGATGAGCAGCTGGAGAACGGACGGACATCGTGTAGCAAAAGCGGAGGCAGGTTATTATTATCTGGAATGGAGTGATACTGATTCGACGACAATGCTTAAGTATTTCGACGACAGTACACATAAGACTATTCCAGTGTGTGCCAAAGCTGAATGTAAGCATAATTCATCAGATTGTAATGCAGTATTAGACAGCAGATATGACAATTCTCCGCTTCATTACTATAAGGGCAGCCTGTACACTGTGAAAGTTGAGAATGGTATGGCTAAGTTAGAAAGAATTGCGAAAGATGGAAGCAGCAGAGAAGATGTTGCAGACCTGTTTGCAAGTGATAATGGAGCAGTATCTTTAGTATTCCATGATGACTGTGTGTATGCATATGACAGGATTGGACATACAGGTGCAGTTGAAAGCAAGGATACTGACAAGGTAGTGATTGTAAAGGCAGAACTTGCAAATGGAAAGACAAGTGAGGTATTCTCATACGAGGGTGCAAACAACGCTATTAACGAGGCAAGAAGCTTCGGTGATAAGCTGTTTTTCCTGATCAATCATAATTCAATTGATAAAGAGACATTAACAGCAGATGTTAATTACAAGCTCTATTGTTATGATTATGCAACAGGCAGCGCAGAGCAGGTATCTGACAAGAATATATCTGATTATTATGTTGATACAGACAATGGAATTCTGTATTATTTCGTGATAGACAAGGGACTTTATTCAAGAAAGCTTAATGAGAATGACGGCAAACTGCTGTATAAGGCAGATGATTCAATAGTAATGGCAGCTTTGTCATATGATGGAAAGTACATATATATGTGTAACGGCGGTGCAGGAAGTGCAACCCAGCTTACTAATTTTATTGATGAGAAAATATTTGTACTCAATCCAGATGGAACTCTTGTCAATACTATAGAACTCGACAGAAGAAAAATGAGTAATCTGTATTACGGCGACGACAAATATCTGTTCTTAGGCTACTCTAATAAGCTGTCATATATTGATAAGAGCAATATTAGCGGCAATGTGGAGATAGTTCCTGTTAAGTAATTTCTGAGTGTACTTATAGAGTGTGCTTGCAGGTTGGGCTTACACAGTGAGGGGCGGAATATGAACGAGTTTAGGAGACTGATTAACAGGAAAGTTGTCATTGGCTTTATCGCATTACTTATTATTAATGTATCGCTGTATGTCTATCAGCAGACAAAGGGCGCAGGTCTTAAGGAGTTAAGATTTGAAGCCGCGCAGCGGCAGTGGTGTGTTGATTATTATGGTGATTATGATATTGAGGCTGCGATAAATGCGGTGAATTCGGATATAGAGGGGATATTAAGTTACAGGAAGGCTGATAAGCAGGGAGAAAGTGCTAAATCTGATGTACAGATTGGTGCGGAGACTGAGGTTTTGGGAAAATATAAGGCGATGTCTGAGAGTGAGCAGCTTCTGTTTCTGACCGTATTAAGGGAGACAGAAAGCCAGCTTGAATATATCAGAAAGTATCCTGAGGACATCAGGCAGATTCAGATTAATGCACAGCAGCTTATGACTTTCTCTATATTTTCTGACAAGAACAGCTTTACATATAACAATATTGTAAAGACCGGTAAGGATTTTGAAAAAGTGGCTGATGTATCGCTTTATCTTGTTAATAATAAGGCGACAGGTAGTTTTGTTAATTATTATTATACATTTTACTTCGCGTTGATTATGATGGTTTTCATAATATACGGGCTGTCGGGCGAGCGTGATAATGGAATGTGGGGGATTGTACATTCGGCAGGAAGCGGAAGGCTTCGGCTTGCGTTGCACAGACTGTTTATTATCGCAGGCTCTGGCGTGGTTATTACAGCAGGTCTGTATTTTACAACATTTGCAGCAGCGCTGCTGTTATACGGCGGAGCAGGAACACTTAATGCGCCGGTTCAGTCTATACAGGCATTTGAAAGATTTGCTATGCCGATGAGCCAGATGGGGTTCGTGCTGTACAATTATGTATACAGTGTGCTGGCGGTAGTGGTGCTTAGTGTGGCGTTATGGGCTGTATTTGTTGTCAACAGGAAGCGGAATCATGCGCTTATTCTGACCGGAGTAGTTGTGGGGCTGGAAGTGCTTATGTATTACAGGATAGGGCTTCACAGCATATACAGCGTATTTAAACAGATTAATATTGTGCGTCTTATGAAGGTCAACGAGGTCATCAGCACATATGCGAACCGCGGAAAGGGAAGCTTTGTTATATCTGAGTCGGCTATTATGTTCTGGGGGCTTATGGTGATTCTTGTTGTGTCCGTGGCTGTTGCAGTTTCGGGAACTGTGATTATGCGTCCGAGTCAGGGCAAGAATGTTCTCACACAGCTTACTGATAAACTGTATGCCGGATATCAGCATATTTTTGCAAATGTGCCTGTTGTATTCAAGGAGCTTCACAAGCTGCTTGTGACAAGCAGGGGAATTACGGTTATTGTAGTGCTTCTGCTGGTTGTCATGTATTTTATTAGTTATGGAAAAATGGCTTTCTCGGATAATTCCAGAGAGCGTGACAGGATATATCTTGAAAAGGGCGGTGCTGATTATTCGCAGATATCTGCCCTGATTGATGAGCGCAGAGCCGATTATATGCAGGCTGTAGAGAAAAGTATGGAAGCCTCTGAACAGTATGAGAATGGTGAGATTGGAATTGACGAGTTATCACAGATTAATTCTACGGTGTCTATATATGCATCACGTTATGCTGCGGTGAGGGAATTTGAGCAGAAGCAGGAATACCTTGAGAATCTTAAGGAAGAGACTGGGATTGATGGTTACATGATGTCTGACAGAGGATATGAGGAGATATTCGGCAAGTACGGAAAGGCAAGGGAGATTGTGCTTCTTATGGCTCTGCTTGTGTCTGTTGTGCTTATTGTTTCTGAGAATATCGGAATTGAGACAAGCACAGGAACTAAGTATATTGTTAATGCCGCAAGTGGAAAGAACACTGTTAAGGTTAAGCGGATTGTAGCTTCTCTTGTTCTGTGTATAGTTCTGTATGTTCTTGTGTATGGAATTGATATGATACATTTGCGAAGCTATTACGGCATGCCGTACACGGACGCACCGCTTATGAGTCTCACATTTATGAGGGATTGCGGACTTTATATTACTGTTGGAACATTTATGATAATCAGACTGATTGTGAGACTGATTGCAATGCTCATTACATTTGCAGTTACATATGTGCTGTGCAGCCGTTTTTCTGAGGTGCGCGGAAGGGTTGTGTCTGTGCTTCTTATGGCTGCGGTGATTGTGTTTGTGGCTGTGATTGGGAATGTGAGTATATGGTGATGGAGGCAGATATGGCTGAGTTAAAATATGATGATGATAATTTTGATGATGACTTTGACGACTTCGATGATTATGATGATAGATTTAAATTAAAGCCAATTACTAAATTTTTCTTAATACTTGGTGGTATTGTTATTATTGCAGCCATGTTAATTATAAGGAATAGAGGGGCATCATCGAAGATTGAAGTTGACTATGGAACTTCTTCTATATATACCCAGAAGGATATGAAAGAAGCTGTTAAAGTTATAAAAAGAAAGTTTAATACTATGAAGGGTTTTGAGCTTCATAAAGTCTATTTTGTGGATGATGAATTTTCTGAAAGCACTTTACAGGTAGTGAATGCGAAGGGAAAGAAACAGGGATGGACAGAAACGTTTACTCAGATTGTTTATTTTCAGACAGATTTTCAAACTCCTCTAAGAGAATCGGAAGTTGAGAATACAGGCTGGGAGGCAGATAAAGAGTATATTCATTATGGCTGGACTCTTGCACGAAGTGATGGAGGCAAGTGGCGGATAATATCTGAAGGATATTGAAAAAGGCAGAAGATTTACCTGAATTTCTCAGGTAGTTCTTCTGCCTTGTGTTATATGTTTATGTGTTGTGTGAATTACTTAGACTCACCGAAGATTACATGTCTTACTGGTGTAAGTGCATATAAAAGTATCATTCCGATGATTCCACATACGATTATCTCGCCAGCGCCAACTGTAACGAAAAACATTGCAAACATGCCCTCTGAGCCATAAGCAAACTTAAGTACAAATGGTACGATGATTGTGTTGGCAACAATTGGTGGAACTGGTGCAAGCCACTTATGCTTTCTTAACAGGTATGTTCCGATTGCACCGATAAGTGTTGCAATGCTTCCGAATACTACATCCCATACGATTGCACCACCAAGTATGTTAGCAATTATACAGCCAACAAATAATCCCGGTATTGCCGCAGGTGTAAAGTAAGGCAGTATTGTAAGTGCCTCTGCGATTCGAAACTGGATTGGTCCGAAACTGATGTAGTTAAAGATTACTACAAGTACTACATAGATTGCTGCAATTACAGCGGCCTGTGTGATGAATTTCACACTCATTCCTTTTTTCTTCATATTCAATTCTCCTTTAGTTTTGTTTTACGTGTGGAAGGTCTCGAACACACGATTTGTTACTGTGTCATAACACAGCCTGTGTAGTTTAGCAGATTATCAGGCTGTTGGCAAGTGCAAATGTATATTATATATCCATGTAAGCTGGATGTAAGTTTAGTGTTATATAATTACAGTAAATAAAGAAGCACATTTTTAATAAGAGGCATTGGAAAAAGGAGGGCGAGAATTATGGATGATAAAAATGTTGTTAAGAAAAGGGTGACTCTTGCTATTGCATTTGCAGTATTCATTGTTGTGGTAATTGCTGTAATACTGCTTATTAAGCCGGTAATGTCTAAGGTTCAGGAGAACCGCACGGCAAAGGTGTCTCAGGAGACAGCACAGGAAGCGGAAGAATTTCTTAAGACTAAGTATCCGGAAATTGTGATTGAGAAGCGTGAGATGTATGTTAATGAGCATAAACCGCAGGAGAATACGCAGTATATAAGCAGTAAGAGTATTGACACGGAGTATTCGTATGCATCTTATGTATTCTATGGTACAATGGATACACCAGATGCGAAAGGAGACAGTGTCATAATCTATATGTCGGATAGCGGCAGGTCGCCATATTATACTGTTAAGGACAGTGCGAATAAAGATAATGCAAAATGGCAGATGGCGATTGTGCAGAATAAGTCAGACAATGCTAAGACATGGGATTATGCATTCACACAGAAGTAATGCTTAAGATTATAGGAATATATTTGTTGATTATTAATGTAGTAACATTTGCTTTATATGGAATTGACAAATGGAAAGCGATACATAACAAATGGCGCATAAGTGAGGCAACTCTTCTTATTACGGCATTAATCGGTGGTTCGTTTGGAGCTTTTATTGCAATGCAGATGTTCAGGCACAAGACAAGAAAGTGGTATTTTAAGTATACGGTTCCAGCTATGCTTGTTGTGCATGTGGTGGGGATGATTTTATTGGTAGTTAAATTGTAAGCAGGCAGATTCGGCGTAATAAGTGTTGGGGGATGATGCGCGTGATGACTGAAGCTGCCGGGTATGAATTAAGCAGGCTGTTATGTGGGAACAGCCTGCTTGATTTGTGTTATATATTAAGGAGTGTAACCGCATTTTTACCAAGTATAGCTTCTGTATCTTTTTCTGAAAATCCGCACTTTTTTATTAAATCTACTGCGTCCTTCTGATCGTCCCATGGGCTGTCAGAACCGAATAATATGCGGTCTGCACCGTGGATGTTGACCATTTTCTTGAATTTTTCTATTGGAAGGCTGGCGTTGTGATTGAGTTTCTTTATGCATGATGATGTATCGAGATATACATTTTTCATGTAATCTTCTTCTAATATGGAAGAAACTTCGTTCCATTGTCCCCAGCCACCCATGTGGGCGAGTACAAGTTTTTCAGGCTTCACTTCCTGAATCATTGTTGCAAGTCTGTCTACGCTGGATTCATCGCAGCCCGGAAAACTTACATCGTAGCCGGCATGTATAAGTATTATGAGTCCGAGTGATGACGCATATTCGATAAGTCTTAATGACTGTATATCGTCTATATTGGTTTTCTGGAAAACAGGGTGAAGCTTGATTCCCTTGAAACCATTGTTGGAAAGCCAGTTCAATATTTCTCTGAAATTCTCACAAGCCGGATGTATTGCTCCAAATGAAATTAATCCGGTTGTCTCACTTGTTTCATTAGTCTTTAATGCAAGTGTATTGATTGTGTCACACTGACCAGGCTTGGTTGCCACAGGAAGCAGCACGGAATAATCAATACCAGCTTTCTTCATTGAATCTGTAAGAGAATGTACTCTGCCGTCAAGATAATTGTGTATTCCGCCACTGTGGGCTAATGTACCAACTGCTCTGTCAGCGAGTTCATCAGGAAATGTATGTGTATGGAAATCTATTATCATAAAACCTCCTTGAGATTGGTGATATACGGTTGTCATCTGCTGTTGTGTAGATGACAGCCGCATATCAGTCACTACATATATAATAACCATTTTGCTATGGTGTATACAGTTTGATTAAGTGTCATGTATGTTTTGCTTTATTATGTATATATTTTTGATTGAAAATCAAGTGCTTTTTTGGGGGAGAACCTACTAAAGCTGAGGGAAGAGGAAGATTAGTAGGTGAAAACAAGCAAGATAAAGAGCAGGAGGGAGGAGAAGAGCCGGAAAAGACCTACTAAAGTTGAGAGGAGTGCAGAATTAGTAGGTGAAAACAAGCAAGATAAAGAGCAGGAGAGAGGAGAAGAGCTGAAAAAGACCTACTAAAGTTGATGGAAGTGGAGGATTAGTAGGTGAAAACAAGCAAGATAAAAAGCAAGAGGGAGGAGAAGAGCTGAGAAAGACCTACTAAAGTTGAGGGGAGGGGAGAGATTAGTAGGTGAAATTAAGTAAGATAAAGAGCAGGAGGGAGGAGAAGAGCTGGAAAAGACCTACTAAAGTTGAGGAAAGTGCAGAATTAGTAGGCACACAGCCCATATTCAGCCCATACCCAGCCAATAACAACCCCATAACTAACTCAAATAACAAGAATCCTAAGAATCTGCAAAAACCCTATTGACAAATAGGAAATTGAGAATATAATGATTTACATACCAAGTTACTATGTTTATATGGAATTGGATTTTGCAAGGAGGTACATGAAGGTTGAAGAATAGAATTATTGACACAGATGTACTTATTATAGGTGGCGGAACGGCAGGGTGTTTTGCAGGTATTACGCTTGGAAAGAAGAAAGACCTTGATGTACTGATTGTTGAGAAGGCAAACATTGTACGAAGCGGATGTCTTGCGGCAGGCGTTAATGCAATCAATGCTTATATCACTAAGGGCAGAGTTCCACAGGATTATGTTGATTATTGTAAGAAGGACGCAGATGGAATAGTAAGAGAGGATTTGCTTCTTTCAATGTCTGAGAGACTCAATCATGTCACTAAGGTAATGGAGGACTTAGGGCTTGTAATCCTTAAAGATGAGAATGGAGATTATGTTGCGAGAGGAAACCGCAATATTAAGATAAATGGTGAGAATATCAAGCCGATACTGGCAGATGCAGTTAAGAAGCAGGACAATGTAACGGTAATCAATCACCTGAATATAACAGATTTCATAGTAGAGAATAACGAGATAAAGGGTGCATACGGATTTGATGTCAACGACGCAGTGTTCTATGAGATAAATGCGAATGCAGTTCTTGTGGCTACTGGCGGAGCGGCAGGTCTTTACAGACCTAACAATCCAGGATTTTCAAGACATAAAATGTGGTATCCGCCATTTAATACAGGAGCCGGATATGCAATGGGAATCAACGCAGGTGCGGAGATGACCACATTTGAAATGAGATTCATTGCTTTAAGATGTAAAGATACGATTGCTCCGACAGGAACTATCGCACAGGGCGTTCCGGCAAAGCAGCTTAATTCCAACGGCGAAGTGTATGAGAACAAATATGGTCTTACAACTTCACAGAGACTTTATGGAACAGTTACTGAGAACCGCGAGGGCAGAGGTCCTTGTTATCTTGGGACTAAGGGAATAAGCAAAGAGCAGGAAGAAGACCTTTACAAAGCATATCTTAACATGGCACCGAGCCAGACACTTAAGTGGCTTGAGGCGGCGGGTGGTCCTTCTGAAGAAAATGTTGAGATAGAAGGAACTGAGCCATACATAGTCGGGGGTCATACAGCGAGTGGTTACTGGGTTGATAACAATCGCGAGACTACAATTCATGGGCTTTTTGCAGCGGGTGATGTTGCAGGCGGATGTCCTCAGAAATATGTGACAGGCGCTCTTGCAGAGGGCGAGATTGCAGCACAGGCAATAGCTGAAAGGCTTGAAGGCTCAGGAAAGGGCTTTGTTGTCAATGAGGTGGCAGATTCAGAATTGTCTCAGAACGCATTTGCAAAGAAGAGCGAGTATGAGAGATTTCTTAATAATAAGCAGGGGCTGGTTGATATCGAGCAGACTGAGGAAGCGATGCAGAAGATTATGGATCAGTACGCAGGCGGTATAAGCACAGATTACCAGTACAACGAGGCAAGACTTGAGCTTGCGGATGAGAAGATTAAATTCTTAGAACAGAGCATTGATAATCTGGCGGCACAGGACGCAGACGACCTGCTTAGAATCTACGAAATCCGAGAGAGACTTACGGTGTGCAGAAGTGTTATAGCACATTTGAAGGCAAGAAAAGAAACCCGTTGGCACAGCTTTGCGGAGAATATGGATTATCCGGCTAAGAGTGATGACTGGTTAAAATATGTCAACTCCCGCAAGGAGAATGGCGAGATTAAGATAATCATAAGAGACCTTGTGAGGGGAGGCGACAGCTATGAGCATTCAGATAAATAAGTTAAAATGCGTTGGCTGCGGGAAGTGCGTTGAAGCCTGTCCCGGCAACCTTATCAAGAAAGATACTGATGGAAAAGCATTTATAAAGCATGTCAAGGACTGCTGGGGTTGTACATCATGTCTTAAAGAATGTCGTTTTGAGGCAATTAATTTCTTTCTGGGTGCTGATGTCGGCGGCAAGGGAAGCACTCTTTCATTCAGACAGAATGGAAGTATCAATACATGGACGGTGACTTCGCTGGACGGAACAGTTAAGACGCTTGAGGTCAACAGACAGGAATCTAATAAGTACTAGGTAGGAGGAAAATTCCTCTCCTCACCAGAGGGGTTCGGATTTTGCTTCGCAAAACAAGGAGGAATATCATGGGTAATTTATCACATTTGGACGCACTCGAAGCAGAGGCGATATACATTATAAGGGAAGTTGCAGCAGAATGCGAAAAGCCGGTAATGCTGTATTCTATAGGAAAGGACAGCTCAGTTATGCTTCATCTTGCAATGAAAGCATTCTATCCTGAGAAGCCACCATTTCCATTTCTTCACATCGACACAACTTGGAAGTTCAAGGAAATGATTAAGTTCAGAGATGAGACAGCCAAGAAGCTTGGAATCGAAATGCTTACTTACACTAACGAAGAGGGTGTTAAGCAGGGAATTAACCCATTTGACCACGGTTCAGCTTACACTGATATCATGAAAACTCAGGCTCTTAAGCAGGCACTTAACAAATACGGCTTCACAGCAGCATTTGGCGGCGGACGAAGAGACGAGGAGAAATCAAGAGCTAAGGAGAGAATTTTCTCTTTCAGAAATACAGCACAGGCATGGGATCCTAAGAACCAGCGTCCAGAAATGTGGAAGCTTTACAACACTAAGATTCACAAGGGCGAGAGCATGAGAGTTTTCCCTATCTCTAACTGGACTGAGAAGGATATCTGGCAGTACATCCAGAGAGAAAAGATTGATATTGTACCTCTTTATTTTGCAGCAGAAAGACCTGTTGTATACCGTGACGGCAATATCATTATGGTTGATGATGACAGAATGAGACTTCTTCCAGGCGAAAAGCCACAGATGAAGAAGGTAAGATTCAGAACTCTTGGCTGTTATCCACTTACAGGTGGTGTTGAGTCAGACGCAGAAACTCTTGATGAGATTATCGAAGAGACTTTAAGTGCAGTTGAGTCAGAGAGAACAAGCCGTGTTATCGACCATGAGGAAGCAGGAAGCATGGAAAGAAGAAAGAAAGAGGGGTACTTCTAGAATGAAAGGTTTACTTAAATTTATTACATGCGGTAGTGTTGATGATGGAAAATCTACACTTATCGGACACATTTTATATGATTCAAAGTTATTGTATGCCGATCAGGAGAAGGCGTTAGAGCTTGATTCCAAGGTCGGAAGCCGTGAAGGTAAGATTGATTATTCACTTCTTCTTGATGGTCTTATGGCTGAGAGAGAGCAGGGAATTACTATTGATGTTGCTTACAGATATTTTACAACTGACAACAGAAGCTTTATCGTTGCTGATACTCCTGGACATGAGGAGTACACAAGAAACATGGCGGTTGGTGCTTCATTTGCAGACCTTGCAGTAATCCTTGTTGACGCAAAGCAGGGCGTGCTTATTCAGACTAAGAGACACGCAAGAATCTGCGCACTTATGGGAATTAAGCATTTTGTATTTGCAGTTAATAAGATGGACCTTGTTGGTTACAGCGAGGAGCGTTTCAACGAGATAAATGCTCAGATAGCAGAGCTTACTAAGGAACTTTCTTTAGCAGATGTAGTTGTTATCCCTGTTTCAGCAACTGAGGGTGACAATGTAACAACTAAGTCTGAAAATATCCCTTGGTACAAGGGCGAGGCACTCCTTCCTTACCTTGAGCAGGTTGATGTTGATGATACTGAGGAAGAAAAGGGCTTCTACATGCCTGTTCAGAGAGTATGCCGTCCAAATCATGAATTCCGTGGTTTCCAGGGACAGATTGAGGCAGGAAGCGTATCTGTTGGTGACGAGATTATCACTCTTCCAACTAATGAGCATGTTCATGTAAAGAGTATCCATGTTGGTGACAAGGAAGCACAGACTGCTTCTATCGGACAGCCTGTTACTATCCAGTTAGACCGTGAGGTTGATGTTTCAAGAGGTTCTGTTCTTGCAGCAGGCGCTGACTTAAAGCTTGCAACTGAGATTACAGCTACTATCCTCTGGATGGATGATGATGTTCTTACTAATAACAAGAACTTCTTCGTAAAGCTTGGAACTAGACTTATTCCGGGTGTTGTTACTGAGATTGTTAATTCTATTGATGTTAATACAGGCGAGGAGAAGCCAGCAACTCTCCTTAAGAAAAATGAAATCGCAGTATGCAAGATTTCTCTTGCTGATGTAATTGTTGTTGATGAATTTAACCTTCACAAGACTATGGGCGAGCTTATCCTAATAGACCGTGTTACTAATATGACAAGTGCATGTGGTGTTGTCCGTGAAGTTAATGAGGCAGCTAATGATATTAAGGAAGTTGACGCAGCTTTCAGAGCTGAGCTTAACAACCAAAAGCCTGTCGTTGTAGAGGCCGTTCTTTCAGACAAGATTAATGTTGATTTCTTAAAGAAGGTTGAGAAGGAGCTTCTTCTTGACAGCAAGCATGTATATCTGTATGTTCCAGCAGAGGGCGAGGATTATACAAATGTTGTGACTCACCTTGTTAATGCAGGTATTGTTGTTATTCTTGCACTTAAAGAGGCAGCAGATATTAAGATTGACGGCGCAGAAGTGCTTGCAGGCTGGGAGTCTGAGGTTGACGCTACTACTGTGGATGTGGCTGCATATATTAAGAAGAATGCGTAAGTATTGTACAGAGGTCAGGTTGAAATGAATAAATATGGATTTTTTAAAAAGTTAATATCTTTAGGTATGATTTTCAGCCTGACTTTTACCGGACTTTCTGGTTGTGGGCAGAAGAACAGGGAGCTTGTTAATGTTTCCTATGATGCTACCAGAGAGTTTTATAAGGAGTATAACAAGCTTTTTGAGGATTACTGGTATGATAAGACTGGCGAGAAGGTTGAGGTTATCCAGTCTCATGGTGGTTCTGGAAAGCAGGCGCTTGAGGTTGCTAATGGTCTTGGCGCTGATGTTGTTACTCTTGCACTTGAGGGCGATGTTAATGTTATAAGGGACGAAGGGCTGATTGATGATGGATATATTGATGATTATTCTGATGACAGCTCGCCGTACACTTCTACGATTGTCTTTCTTGTAAGAAAGGACAATCCTAAGAATATTAAGGACTGGGACGACCTTCTTAATGATGGGGTTAAGGTTATTACCCCTAATCCTAAGACTTCCGGTGGAGCAAGATGGAATTTCCTTGCGGCGTGGTATTATTTTAAGAAGCAGGGACAGACTGAGGAACAGGTTCAGGCTAGTGTCACCAGACTTTACAAGAATGTGGCAGTGCTTGATTCGGGAGCCAGAGGCTCTTCTACTACATTTGCAGAAAATGGACAGGGTGATGTTCTGATTGCATGGGAAAATGAAGCATTTTTTGCATTACAGGAATATCCGGGCGAGTATGAGATTGTCGTTCCGTCAGCATCTGTATTGTGTCAGCCGACGGTTGCGAAGGTTGATGAGGTCACACAGATGAATGGGACAGAGGAACTGGCAGACGCCTACCTTTCTTTCCTGTACACTGATGACGCACAGAGACTTGAGGCACAGAATTTCTACCGCCCTGTAAACAAGGACATCCAGAAGGAATACGAGGCTTCCAGTGATTCAAGAAACATCAAGGAAATCCCTTCAGACGGCAAATGGATTGTCAAGGACATTGACATGGCGGATATCGGGTATTTTGGCGGCTGGGAAGCGGCTACACAGAAGTTTTTCTCTGACGGTGGAATATTTGATAAGATATATGATTAATTAGAATGTAAGGTCACACTTAACCGGCTTAGGGCTGGCTGGGTGTGGCCTTTTTTGATGATCTGAGATGTTTGATTTAAAATGTTTGGCTGCATATGCTGCACGTTTGTATATATTGTGCAAATCTGACTATGCGCAGATGCACGAAGCCTACTAATATGTAGCAAGTCATTGTTTTAGTAGGTTTCTGCGGTGAATATTATAAGTTGTTTAAGTGATAAGACCTACTAATCAATCAGGGAAGATGTGTTTAGTAGGTCTTTCGTCTATAATTTCTTTACACATTTTAGTAAAATGCGGGAAAAAGACCTACTAAAATATGATGATTTAACAATATAGTAGGTCGCAAGCCGGAAAGTATATGTATAAGACCACTGAAAAGACCTACTAAAATATGTTGATTTAATAATATAGTAGGTCGCAAGCCGGAAAGTATATGCGTAAGACCACGGAAATGACCTACTATATTGAGTAAAGAATATTAGTGGGTTTTGTCCGCACAATCGAAGCTGTGTGACCGCGGCAAAACAGTGGATAAAGAATATTAGTGGGTTTTATCTTCCGTAAGCAGCTTCTTATAAGAGCAGTCAATGCCAAGTGCGCCAAGCGGAGCGGTAACTACGATTGCAAGTACAGCTACGGAAAGCACAATCTGTCCGCATGCGAGTCCGGCGGCTAAAGGAACTGAGCCAATGGCTGCCTGAACAGTTGCTTTAGGAAGATAGGCAATTACGCAGAAAAGACGTTCTCTCCATGTAAGGTTTGTCTTTACAGTGCAGAGAAGTACTCCGGCAGCCCTGAAAACAAGTGCTGCGAGAATCATGAGTAAGGCAGGGATTCCTGCTTTAAGTGTGTAGCGGATATCGACAGCTGCACCGACAAGTACAAATAATATTACTTCAGCAGCGAGCCACAGCTTGCCAAATTTTTCGGACAGGCGTGCTGATACGGCAGGAACACATTTGAACTTAAGAGTACATGCCATAGCGACAACGGCAAGAAGTCCTGAAACAGACACTTTACCTTCAAGCCAGCCTTCAATTGCGATAAGAAGGAAAGAGAAGCCAAGCACAATGATAACTTTCATGCTGTTTCTTACAGTGTGTTTGCGGGCGTATGAAGTTTCAAAGAACAGGTACAATCCCAAGCCGGTCACTATACCAAGAATTATGCCTAGTATAATAGACACAGGGATGTTTACGAAATCCATAACATTTGCCTTGCCGCCTTGTGCCACATTTAAAAATGTTGTGAATAACACTATGACAAATATGTCATCGCATGAAGCGCCAGACAGTATCATCTGTGGAATTGCTTTGTCAGTTCCGTAGCGTTTCTCAATCAGCATTACCATTCGTGGAACGACAACTGCAGGAGAAACAGCGGCTAGAACCGCGCCCATCACTGCAGCTTCAGCGTGATTAATTCCAAGAATTACAGGGGCAAGCAGAAGATAACCGATGATTTCGCAGGAAGCCGGAACGAAGGACATAAGAATTGCACTTCGTCCGGCTTTTTTCAGGTCTTTCAAATCGAGCGACAGACCAGCTTTGATAAGAATAATGATAAGAGCCATTTTTCGCAGGTCAGCCGATATTGAAAGGATTGACGGGTCAAGGAAATCAAGGACATATGGCCCGAGAACAATACCGGTAACAAGCATTCCGATGATTCTCGGCAGTTTCAGTTTCTGGCAGATTGCGCCCATGACGAGTCCGACCAGAAAGATAAGTGATAAAGATGTCAGCATAATAAGCCTCCTTAAAATATAGTAAAAATGTAGTGAAAAGTATTTATGAACGCAAAAAAAGCTGATGCTTTCTGCGACATAAAATCGTAGAAGTCATCAGCTTGAATAAGCAGTTTAGGTTTCCCAGGGGAGTACTTCATTCCCTTTGATATTTATAATACTTTGGGGCGGGATTGTCAAATGTAAATAAGAAAATATACAATGTTTAAAGAAGAAATATATAATTTCCGGAAATTAAAACATTATTTCCTGAAATCACCTTGATATTTCCGAAAAAATGCGTAGAATATAATATAGATGTATATAAATGTTGTGAATTAAGGAAGCGGCGTGGAATCTGTGGTTGTGTGTACATGACGCAAGGGTTAGTATGTGCAGTAATGCACAGAAAAGAGGGGCTTTATGGATATAAGATATATTAAGGCGAAGGAATTATCCGCAAGATGGGGTGTGACGTCGAGAAGAATTAACCAGTTGTGTACAGAAGGAAAGCTGTCTGGAGCTTATAAGGAAGGTAAGTTCTGGATGATACCTGATGATGTGGACAGACCGGATTGTTTAAGGGAGAATAAGAATCTTTATGTCAGGGAGGACGGCGTTGTATATAACAGGAAGCGTCCCTGCCCGGTTGGGATAACATCTTATAAAGAAGTGTCGAATGAATGTTATTATGTCGATAAAACATTGCTTATAAAGGATATTATAGATAATCACAGTAAGGTGTATTTATTTACAAGACCAAGAAGATTCGGAAAAACTCTTACTATGGACATGGTTCGCACATTTTTTGAAAAGACTGATACGGACACATCAATATATTTTAAAGATAAATATATATGGCGTGAGGGCGCAGTATATAAGGAAAAGCAGGGAAAGTACCCGGTGATATTTCTTACATTTAAAGATGCCCACCAGTCAACATGGCAGGATATGTACGCAAGTCTCTGCTTTACATTAAGGAATGAATTTTTACGACATATTGAACTGACGACAAGTGCCAGATTAAGTGACTATGATAAGAAGTATCTTAAGTCAATACTTGATGATGAGGCAACGATAATAGATTATCAGTTTGCGCTGGGAAAGCTGTCGGCAATGCTTTCAAAGCATTATGGCAGGAATGTGATCGTGATAATTGACGAGTACGATACGCCAATCCAGCAGGGACATATATTCGGTTATTATGATGAAGTGATTGGCTTCATGAGAAATCTTTTGTCGGCTGTGTTAAAGGACAATCCAAGTCTGGAACTGGGGATTCTCACCGGAATTCTTCGTATAGCTAAGGAAAGCCTGTTCAGTGGACTTAACAATCTTGTGGTTAATACAATTCTTGATGATGAATACTCGCAGTATTTTGGATTCACGGAAGAGGAAGTCTCTGCTATGGCGCAGTATTACGGCGTGTCTGACAGGCTGGGTGAGATTAAGGAATGGTATGACGGCTATATGTTTGGCGGCACCGGAATATATAATCCGTGGTCGGTTATTAATTACTTCAATAACAAATGTGTTCCCAAAGCCTTTTGGTCAAGAACAAGCGGCAATGAGATAATCGGCGAGCTGTTTAATAGTGCTGATAACACATTTGCAGATAACCTGTTAAGACTTCTGCAGGGAAGTACCGTTCAGGCGATTGTTGACACAGATATCATATATCCTGAAATTAATGGAGACATTGACACAATATACAGCTTCCTTCTGGTTGCCGGATACCTGCGTGTGTCAGAGCATATTGGCTCTCTGTACGACAATCCGATATGTGCGTTGTCGATACCTAATTACGAGATAAAGAGTGTGTTTCAGAAAGAGATAATCGACAGATATAATGGCATATTTACAGGGGCGCTGCTAAGAAACTTTGCGGAATCAATCCGTACGGGGAATGCACATTTATTAACAGAAACCCTGCAGCAGTATCTTTTGCAGTCGGCAAGCGTGTTTGATACCGCACATGAGGATTTCTATCATGGGGTTGTATTTGGAATGCTTGCGGTATTGTCAGACAATTATTATATCTCGTCTAACAGGGAGTCAGGAGAGGGACGGTTTGACATAGAGTTGCAGCCGAAGAGTCGTGACGGACACGGATATATTATAGAATTCAAGGCATGTAAGGAAGCGGAGCTTGAGAAAATGGCTGACAGCGCGGTCAGACAGATTCAGCAGAAAAGTTATACAGCTAATCTTGAAAAGCATGGCGTGTCAGGGATTGGCATGTTCGGAGTTGCATTCAGTGGGAAGAAAGTGAGTGTGGCGTATGAGGAGCATGATGTGAAGAAGCGCAAGTCACGCGAATAGAAGAATTGCAGAAAAAGGGACGGTAAGAAGTTTAATTCTTATCGTCCTTTTTGTCAGGGATTATTTACCCTTAATTGCATTATACAGATTAACAATCTCGCCATCTTTCTTGGAATTCATGAACACAGTCTGGTCGGCAGTCTTTATCATAAGCACAGGAGAGACATCATTAAAAATGTAGAGATAACATTTGCCATAAGTGTTGCCTTTGAATTTACCGACGCGGTAACTGTCGGTTGCACCGCCATTATATTTATAAAAATGGTCATCAGGCAGAGAATCCATAAGTGTAATTTCGGTAATATCATTAATGTTAATCAGGCTTGTGTAACCGCATGAAGACACATTTACAGTGTTTTCAGTAGTCCTGATATCAATAGTGACATGGATGTATGGAATTAATACAATAGTCGTCCATATTATTAATCCAAGAGTAAACGCCGCGATTGTGCCTATAAATATCTTAGCGCCGGTGCGGGCGTAGTTAAACGAGTAGTTGGTCGAACACAGCCTGTCGGGTACGAAAAGGTGTGGGTCATTAGGATTGTAGTAAAATCCGGTTTTCCAGTAGTCATCATCATCAACGAATACCGGCTGGGTGTCAGCTTTGAGCATCTCGTTCTTTCTGTTTCGTGCCAGAATGAGAATGATGGTGAGCGTACAACCGCTTAACAACTGCAGAATTATGTATATCCAGAAACTTAAGTTTCCAACAGTATCCTGAATAACACACATTAATACAAATGTTATCCATGCCACAAAGTTAAGAAGTGACATCACAAGCATTGCTGAACCGATGTATTTCTTCATGGTCAGATTAACTATGTTGTTGATGTCAGAATTGAGGCTGTACGCCTGATTCTGTCGTCTGTTCATGTAAATGTGGAACACAAGTCCGAATACAGAGACAATAACGGTACATATCGCAAATACAATAATCATTGAAAAATACACTCTGTCTGTCCATGAATAGAATGGAATCATGGCAAGCAGTTCTGCGGCGATTATGATGATGTGGTATCTGAAGCTGATAGGGGTTGCGTCAGCATTTGCACAGGCACGGGTATCAATAAAGACCTTCTGCTTCTGGGATTCCACAAACCAGCCATTCTGTACCTTTAACTGGTACATTTTCCTGTGCGCTGAAAGCTGGATATGCATAATTCCGAAAACGTACACGAAAATCCAGATTGTATATACAATAACGAAAATGATTATGTTCACAAAATTAAGAAAGCATATGGCTATTGAGAGTACCATATTGATATTCTGGAAATATTTCATGCTTTTCTTAAAGTGTGTCTGAAGTCTCGTGACATCGTCATCGTTAATATGGTCGCTTGGAATGTGGACGCCGATAAGCATGCCGTTGTTGTATCGGTAATTGGATTCATATGCAAATCTTGCGATAAGAACTGTGAACATGTTGCATACGAAGAATAGCATAAACATAGCGATTTTCATAAGGAAACCTCCTTGTGTAGTGAGTTTGTGTGTGTTAATGCATGTGTGAATACAGGCATATTACATTGTGCAGGGATTCATCTTGGAATAAATGTTTTCGCACATTTTTAAGAATTCTTCCTTATCCATTCCGGTAATGCTTGCTTCTGCTGACAGCAGCTCAAGCTCTGATTCAAGCTTTTCTCTGAATTCAATATCCATATTAATATTCTCGGCGACAAATGCACCAAGCCTTCTGTCGGTCTTAATAAATCCTTCAGCTTTAAGAATCTGGTAAGTTTTATTGACAGTCATTGTATTGACGCCTGCGTCAGAAGCAAGCTGTCTGACTGTCGGCAGTTTCTCGCCAGCCTTAAGCTCTCCCTTGCCAATTCCTTTAACAATCTGATTTCTTAACTGTACATATATGGGCGTGTCGCTCGCAAAATCAAGTTCTATAACCATATGGGGCTCCTTTCTGACTGATAAGAGTTTTTTGTTATATTTGTATTATATATGGTAATACAGATAAGACAAGAAGTCAAGGGGATAGGTTGGGGATGATTACAGGCATGAGATAATGATTTTTTTGGTGGTGTGGGGAGAAGCCTACACAATTCGGGGAATTATGTAGAGTGGTAGGTTTTTTGAAGGGAATGAGAGGGGATAAGGGAGGAGAGAGATGGAGAAAGACCTACGCAGGAAGAGAAAGTTTGCAAGTTAGTAGGTCTTTTAGAAATGAAGAGAGTGGATAAGAGAGGATAGAGGATGAGAAAGACCTACGCAGGTAGAGAAAATTGACAGGTTAGTAGGTCTTTTATAGTGGAAGAGAGTGGATAAGCAAGGAAATTGAAGTTGAAAGACCTACGCAGGAAGAGGAAACTTGTAGGCTAGTAGGTCTTTTGGAGTGGAAGAGAGGGGATAAGAGAGGATAGAGGAGTTGAAAGACCTACGCAGGTAGAGAAAGCTTGCAAGTTAGTAGGCTTTTTGGAGTGGATGAGAGGGGATAAGAGAGGAGAGAGAAGTTGAAAGACCTACGCAGGTAGAGAAAGCTTGCAAGTTAGTAGGTCTTTTGTAGTGGAAGGGAGTGGATAAGAGAGGAGAGAGATGGAGAAAGACCTACGCATGAAGAGGAAACTTGCAGGCTAGTAGGTCTTTTGTAGTGGAAGAGAGGGGATAAGGGAGGAGAGAGGAGAAGAAAGACCTACACAAGCTAAGAAAACAAGTTACTTAGTAGGTTACCGAAGAAAACAAGCGTTTCGAAGAAAAAAGCATCAGGGAACAAACTCTCAAACAACTGAATTAATAAGACAACTGAAGTGATAAAACAACTGAAGCAATAGGGACAACCTAAGCGATAAGACAACCAAAGCAACAGTGCAGCATAATAACAGCTGGAAACAAGCAGAAATCCTAAAAACACTATTGACATACAAACCTAGTAGGTATATAATCTGCAACATAGTAACATATAAACTTAGTAGGAATTAAGAAGGAGGAATTGATTATGAAACACTTATCTAAGACATCTAGTACACAGGAAAGCTGTTGCTGCTGTTGTATGTTTTCAGAAGAGAGAATGACTTTGATTCTTCCTTTGGTGCAGGAATCGTACTCAGGCAGCTTGCCCAAAATTGAATTGGACTAACATCAATATAATCAAGACTGATTGAACCAATCAGTTTTATTGACTCAATTCAATCTAAACAGAACAAACTCAATAAAAAGAGACGATATCCACAAAGCAATTCATACGCAGATGATATCAGAAACCGGTTAATGCAGGTAATTGCAGTGCCGGGGAGGATGATAAGCCACTCTTGAATTATTACTAATTAATCAGACTTAGAATTTCAGGAGGAACTTATTATGGGAAGATTTAACAAAAATGAAGGAAACAATGTGTCAGGTGAGACACAAAGAAGAAACAATGTGTCAGGTGAGACACAAACAAGAAACAATGTGTCAGGCGAGACACGAAGAAGAAATGCTGTGTCAGGTGAGACACGCACAGGAAATAGTATATCAAGCAGAATACATAGAACATACGAAAAGCTTAAGGCCACAAGATCAGTATTAACAAAGGCAGCCACAGCAGCACTGGCGATTGTGCTGACAGCGGGGGCGCTGACAGGATGCGGCATTGGTAAAGCGGCGGATGATGTTGATTATTCAAAGCCAGTTGAGATAACCAATGTTTCTTATGATCCGACAAGAGAGCTGTATGTATCATATAATGAGCTTTTTGCAAAGCATTGGAAAGAGCTTCATGGACAGGATGTAAGCATAGTTCAGTCACATGGTGGTTCAGGAAAGCAGGCACTTGAGGTTGCCAACGGACTTGAGGCAGATGTGGTAACACTTGCACTTGAGGGAGATGTTGATACCATCAGGGATGCAGGGCTTATAGAGGACGGATATACAAGCGAGTTTGACCTCGATAGTTCACCGTACACATCGTCAATCGTGTTCCTTGTAAGAAAGGGCAATCCTAAGAACATTCAGGACTGGAATGACCTGTTAAAAGACGGAGTCGGGGTTATAACTCCTAATCCTAAGACATCAGGCGGTGCAAGATGGAATTATCTTGCGGCATGGTATTACTTCGAGAAGCAGGGACAGTCAGAGACACAGATAGAGGAAAGCATTAAGAAGCTTTATAAAAATGTGCTTGTGCTTGATTCAGGAGCAAGAGGAGCAACGACGACATTTACAGAAAACGGACAGGGTGATGTGCTTATAGCATGGGAAAATGAAGCATTTCTTGCACTTAAAGAAGATCCTGACAAGTACGACATAGTAGTTCCATCAGTGTCAATCCTGTGCCAGCCGACAGTTGCGGTTGTAGATGAGGTGGTTGACGAGAGAGGAACAAGAGGCGTTGCGACAGAGTACCTTTCATATCTGTATTCAGATGAGGCACAGGAATTAGAGGCACAGAACTATTACAGGCCATCTAATAAAACAATCCTTGAAAAATATGCCACAGAATCGAAGGGCAACACAATCACAGAGCTTTCTGCCGATGGAAAGTGGATAGTAACCAATGTAGAACTTACGGATATAGCACATTTTGGAGGCTGGAGCGAAGCTGCCAGTAAACATTTTAAAGACGGCGGAGTATTCGATAAGATATATGAAAAGAAGTAATTAAGGGAAGGGGAAACGACAGAATGAAAGAGAAGAAAAGAAAGAAAAAAAGAGTAATACCGGGCTTTGGTCTTTCATTTGGAATAACAATTGCAATGTTAGGAATTATTGTTGTTATCCCTTTATGTACCCTTGTGATATTCTCGGCAAAGCTGTCGTTTACTGAATTCATAACGACAGTTACAAGGCCGAGGGTGCTTTCAAGCTACAGAGTAAGTCTGGAGACAGCGTTAATCGCGGCACTTATAGACGCAGTTATGGGAACAATTCTTGCGTGGGTTCTTGTAAGATACAACTTTCCGGGGAAGCAGATTATGAATGGAATAATCGAACTTCCATTTGCACTGCCGACAGCCGTTGCAGGTATAGCACTTACACATCTGACAACAACCAACGGCTGGCTTGGAGCATTTTTTGGAAAGTTCGGAATTAAGATTGCATATACAAGGTTGGGAATTATATTTGCACTCATATTCGTTGGAATACCATTCGTTGTGAGAGCGGTACAGCCGGTGCTTGAAAAGGTGGATATCCAGTACGAGGAGGCAGCCAACATGCTTGGCGCAACCCACAGACAGACAGTATTCAAGGTAATACTTCCGGAGATACTTCCGGCACTTATCGGTGGATTCACAATGTCATTCGCAAGAGGACTCGGCGAATACGGAAGCGTCGTATTCATAGCAGGAAATACACCGTATGAGACAGAGATAGCACCGCTTATGATTATGTCAAAGCTTCAGGAATATGACTACGCAAGTGCAACATCAATAGCACTTGTAATGCTTTTCATCGCATTTATTATTCTCTTTATAAATGCAGTGTTACAGAGCAGGACATCGAAGATTGTAAGTGGAATTTCATAGAAAGGGGTTAGGGTATGAACATCAGAAAAGATTCAGGTCCATTAAAATGGATTCTAATAGGTATAAGTGTGTTGTTTTTATTTGTGATGCTAATTCTGCCCCTCAGCTATGTAATGTACACAGCATTTTCTAAGGGCATAAAGGTATTTCTGGCAGCAGTTACCGACAAATACGCACTTCATTCAATTAAGCTGACAATAGAGGTTTCGCTTATAGCAGTTGTGTGCAACACATTTTTCGGAATATTTGCTTCATGGCTTATTACGAAATTCCAGTTTAAGGGCAAGAAGATTATATCTACTTTAATAGATTTACCACTCACTGTTTCGCCGATTATAGCAGGTCTTATATATGTGCTTACATTCGGAAGACAGAGTTTTATATATCCATATCTTAAGGCTATGGGAGTAAGAATTATATTCGCAGTTCCGGGTATCGTACTTGCGACTATATTTGTAACATTTCCATTCATATCAAGGGAGCTGATACCGGTTCTTACCTCGCAGGGAACTGACGAGGAGGAAGCTGCAGCACTTATGGGTGCTAATGGCTGGACTATATTCTGGAAGGTTACATTCCCGCATATCAAATGGCCGCTTCTCTACGGTATTGTACTGTGTACAGCCAGAGCAATGGGCGAGTTCGGCGCAGTATCTGTTCTTTCAGGACATCTGCGCGGAAGAACTAACACAATGCCGCTGTACATTGAGCTTCTGTATCAGGGATATGATTTTACGGGAGCATTTGCAGTGTCAGCAATTCTTGTGCTGATGGCGGTTATTATACTGGTGCTTCGAAGTGTACTTGAATACAAGGGGCAGCAGGCAGCTAAGGCAGAGAAAGAGCAGCAGGAAGGATAGAAACGCACTACAACAGAAAGGCGGAACAGATTATGGCAGAATTACAGCAGGATACAGAAAAATATGTAGAGCTTCGTAATATCAATAAGACATATGGCACATTTAAAGCCTCTAATAATATCAATCTCGGAATTGAGAAGGGCAAGCTTATTGCGTTGCTTGGACCTAGCGGAAGCGGCAAAACTACAATCTTAAGAATGATTGCAGGCCTTGAAACTGCGGATTCAGGTGATATTATCATTGACGGCAAGGTCGTTAATGATGTGCCGGCAAGTAAGCGTGGAATAGGCTTCGTTTTCCAGAATTACGCACTTTTCAGATACATGACAGTGTATGATAACATTGCATTTGGATTAAAGGTCAACAAATGGAAGAAATCGGACATTAAGAAACGTGTTGACGAGCTTATTGAGCTTGTCGGACTTTCAGGTATGGCTAAGAGGTATCCTAGCCAGTTATCAGGCGGACAGAGACAGAGAGTTGCATTTGCAAGGGCATTAGCACCTAATCCTGAGCTTCTGCTGCTTGATGAGCCATTTGCAGCGATTGATGCAAAGGTAAGACAGGAATTAAGAAGCTGGCTTCGTGATATGATTACGAAAGTCGGAATTACAAGTATTTTCGTTACACATGATCAGGACGAGGCAATTGAGGTTGCCGATGAAATTATTGTCACTAACAAGGGACATATTGAGCAGATTGGCACACCGAGACAGATATACAGAGAGCCTAAAACCGCATTTATGGCGGAATTTATGGGTCACCCTGTACATGTTGACCAGATTAACAGAATTAAAGGTTTCAACCAGCTTGACGATTCTGTTAAGGCGGTACTCCGTCCAGAGAATGTCAACATCACAAGACTTGATGAAAAGGTTGATTCAGCCGCTTCTGTAGAGAAGGGCGTGGTTGTAAACAAGCTTTTCATGGGCAAGGAAGTCGAGATAACAGTCAATGTCAACGGCATAGAAGTCGTTGGAACAAGAAATGTTGAGGAAGCTCCGATAAAGAAGGGCGAGGAAGTAAATGTATTCATTCACAGGGCATTTACTTACGGCGCGGACGGAATTGTCAACATTGTAGAAAATGCAAATAAGTTCGAAGACTGGATGGTTATTTAAGAAAATTTAATAAATTTTTAATTTTCTTATTGACAAATTGCTCACAAAGGAATATTTTAATGTACGAATCAACAGTCAAATGCGAAGAACAGGAAATGACTTCTTCATATCACCGCTCACAGAAAGCCGTCAGATGATGAGAAACGGCAGCAAGGAATGATTAAGCCCTCACCTGCGAGCAGTTCTGGTGAAAGGCAGGCAGATGTCTAGTAGTTGGAACCGGTACCCATCGTTAAAAGGGCATGCCATAAGAGTTGAATGAATCGAGTGGCAGTAGAGTGGTCGGAGTATCCGGCAAGCAAAGTGGTAACGCGGAAGTAGGAATAATATACCTTCGTCTTTGCACGCAGTCCAGTAATGGATTGGTGCATCGACGAAGGTTTTTTTATTTTACAAAGGTAACCACTGCGTTTGACTGGTGAAATATATTTTTATAGGAGAGTGACATTATGAACACATTAGTAATCGTGCTTATCGCGGCAGTTGTACTTTTTGGTGCATACATGGTTTATGGCCGTTGGTTAGCAAACAAATGGGGTATCGACCCTAAGGCAGAAACACCAGCCGTTAAATATAACGACGGCAAGGATTTCGTTCCAACTAATGGCTGGACAGTATTCAGTCATCAGTTTTCATCAATCGCAGGTGCAGGTCCTGTAACAGGTGCTATTCAGGCAGCAGCATTTGGATGGTTACCAGTTTTACTCTGGATCCTCATCGGTGGTGTATTCTTTGGAGCAGTTACAGACTTCGGTGCACTTTATGCTTCAGTTAAGAATGAAGGTAAGTCAATGGGTATGATCATTGAGAAATACATCGGTAAGTTTGGTCGTAAGATTTTCTTACTTTTCTGCTGGTTATTCACACTTATCGTTATCGCAGCATTTGCAGATATGGTTGCAGGTACATTCAATGCTTACACAGTAAATGCTGATGGCGCAACTGTTTTATCAGCAGCAGCTAAGACAAATGGTTCAGCTGGTATGGTATCTATCATGTTTATGGTATTTGCCGTTGTATTTGGTCTTATCCAGAAGAAGTTAAATCTTTCAGGATGGAAAGAAGCAGTACTTGGTATTGTATTTATTATCGCAGCATTCGTTGTTGGTATGTTCTTCCCACTTGAGTTCAGCAAAGATGTATGGAGCTATATCACATTTGTATATATCTTCTTCGCAGCAGTTATGCCAATGTGGTTAATGAAGCAGCCTCGTGACTATATGACAACATTCATGTTCATCTGCATGATTGTAGGTGCAGCAGTTGGTCTTGTAGTTGCACATCCTTCAATGAACCTTCCTGCATATACAGGATTCAATAATGCAAAGCTTGGAACAATGTTCCCAATTCTTTTCGTAACTGTTGCCTGCGGTGCCGTTTCTGGTTTCCACAGCCTTGTATCTTCTGGTACATCTTCTAAGACAGTTGAGAACGAGAAGGATATGCTTAAGGTTGGTTACGGCGCAATGGTACTTGAGAGTTTACTTGCAGTACTTGCTCTTTGTGTTGCTGGTGCAGCTGCTACTAACGGAGCACTTCCAGCTAAGACACCATTCGCTATCTTCAGTAGCGGTGTAGCAGGATTCTTCGAAATGTTTGGTGTTCCAGTACATTTTGCAACAGTATTCATGACAATGTGTGTATCTGCTCTTGCTCTTACATCACTTGATGCAGTTGCCCGTATCGGACGTATGAGTTTCCAGGAACTCTTCAGCGTAGATGATATGGAACATGCAGAAGGATGGAGAAAGTTATTCTGCAATACATACTTCTCAACAATCGTAACATTAGTATGCGGATTCATCCTTACTAAGATTGGATATGCTAATATCTGGCCATTATTTGGTTCAGCTAACCAGTTATTAAGCGCTCTTGTAATTCTTACACTTTGCGTATTCTTAAAGGTTACAGGACGAAGCAACAAAATGCTTTTCCCTCCTCTTATCATCATGCTTTGTGTAACATTTACAGCACTTGTACAGAGAACAATTGCAATGGTTAAGGCTATCAAGTTAGCAGCTTCTGTTACAATTCCTGCTGGACAGACATCTTGGGGAAGCGTATTTATCGCTAACGGACTTCAGCTTATAATTGCTATACTCCTTATTGTACTCGGTGTAATCATCGTAGTTAACTCAGTAAAGAGCTATGCAAAGAGCGAGAAGGCTTCTGAGAACGCAGCAGCTTAATCAGTAAATATAATAAGCATATACATAAAAAGTACCGGGGCAGTTATTCTGCTCCGGTATGTTTTGTTTTATCGGAAGGTGTTCCGATTTCTTCTATTATATTGTCATCAATCTGGATATCTGTGAGAGTGTATTGTTCGGGTGCTTCTTTTATGTTGCGGAAAACATTGCATGTGCAGGTACTCTTCCTTATTATAATGTGTTCTGCCAGAGATGGCGGGATATCATTTCTTCCTTTCAAATCAAAAAACTGTGTCCACGGATTAATGTTAATGAAATTAAATATCTTTCCCTGAACATCTTCAACGGTGATGTATTCGTAGTGCTGCGGCGTGTCGGGACGCATTTTCAGCCAGAGCAGGTTGTAACCGGACTCAACTTTAATGTGTCGCATTATAATATTCTTATTATGTATGGACTCTGAGCCGCATGTAAGGCAGCCATGGCAGAATTCAAATGTGCAATCCTCGATTATTATACGCTCATTAGAGCCATTGTTCTTGTCACTGTCAGCAAATGGTCCTTTGCCGCCTTTTAGGGCAATTGCGTCATCATTTACATTAATTGTACAGCCTTTAATAAGGATATCAGTGCAGGCGTCAATATCTATTGCATCAGTACTTGGCGCTTTGACAGGTGTAGAAGGGCTTGTAATGTGGCAGTTAAGGTAACGGACATATGAACATTTGTAAATGTGATTAGTCCAGAACTGCGAATTACAAATGTTCAGTCCAGCCACAGTAACATTAGTGCAGCCTGCCATATAGATAAGCCTTGCACGCTGTTCATCTTTGTTGGTGCATTCTGGATTCCATGTCCTGCGCTGCCAGAAGGCTTTCCAGCTTCTAAAGCCGTTACCGTCTATCGTTCCATTGCCGCATAATGTGAAACCATCTGTTCCTGTGACATTTATTAGCGCGGCAAAATACTGACAGGTTTCACCTTCTATTCTTGTTTCACAGACCGGATAATCGCTGATGTCATCACTTCCCATAAGCGTTGCGCCGTCCTCAATATACAGATTAACGCCCTGCCTGAAAAATATTGCTCCGGTCATGTATGTACCGCGTGGAACAACGATTACACCGCCGCCTTCATTGTATATAAAGTCTATCAGCTTCTGAAAATTATCTGTGTATATTCTGCCGTCATCATGTATACCATAATCTGTAATAATGTATTGTTTCCCCAGTTTAGTGAGTTCTGTTGTGTTTGTGTTGTAAAACCAGCCGTCGACGGGTGTGCCGTCTGGGAAGATGTCTTTATTCATATTACCGTTCATAAATGAACCTCCAATATTACTGCATATGAATATGATAAATGTATCTAAGATAAAGTACAATATTTTATTACTAAAAGAAAAATTTGGTTGACGTATATGTATTTTTTAGTATAATTTAATTAAAATCCGTAAAAAATAATAAAATACGGATTTTAATTAAAGGAAGTGATTGAATGATATACAC